>VFKF01000378.1 GCA_009885705.1 Nitrospira sp.
AACCCTCTGGCCCGACTTCCGTCGCCGCGAACTCTTGCTGGCCTTGCTGGAATACCAGCGCCGCGAGCGGCGATTCGGTCGTGTACTCAGCACCATTTCTTCATAGTGGTCGATCGACAGGCCCACATGCAGCACGCCAACACCGCCGGCCAACAGCCGGCAAGCCCAACGCCGGCTGTAGCGCCTCGGTTCGATCCCCGTCGGATCTACACCGTCCTGGTCCTCGCGCCACTCTTGTACGCCGTCATTCGTTACCTCCCACCCCTCGTATTTTCAGGCGTCGTGGTACTGGCAGGCGCGCTCGCGCTCTTCGAATTCTATCGATTATGTTTCAGCGGCCACAGTCACTCCTGGCTGATAGGCATCGGCCTGACAGGATTCGCCGCGGTGATTCTCGGCGCACACCAGCCAGGCGTCGTCGTACCGAGCCTCCTCGCGACATTGATCGGCATTATTTCCGTTCCGCTCTTCAGCCGCGCGCCACTCGAAGAGAGCCTGAAGAACGGCGCCATGACCTTATTCGGCGTACTCTACCTGGGCCTCACACTTGGCCCACTCTCGATGACGAGACTGCTGCCTCTCGGCGAATGGCTGATCTTCTTTCTTCTGTTGGTGACCTGGGCGTCCGATACCGGCGCCTACTATGTCGGCACCCTCTACGGACGGCATCGCTTGGCGCCGACGATCAGTCCGAAAAAAACCTACGAAGGCTTGGTCGGCGGCTTGATTGGTGCGATACTCGCCGCGTATGCGGTTCGTTGGTGGTTTCTCCCGGAGCTGTCGGGCCTCGACTGTCTCGTCTTGGCTACCCTGCTGACCATCACAGGTCTGTGGGGCGATCTGACTGAGTCGGCCATGAAACGAAGCGTCGGCATCAAAGACTCCGGAGGAATTCTGCCAGGACATGGCGGCATGCTCGACCGGCTGGATAGTCTCTTGTTCACCGCCCCTGCCTTCTACTACTATATAACGATGGTCAGCCGCCTACGAGTCATCGAGTGAGGAACCCGCTATGAAAACAATCGTCATTCTCGGATCGACTGGGTCGATCGGCACCAGCACCTTAGATATCGTGGACCGGTTCCCTGAAGAGTTCCGTGTGGCAGGGCTGACTGCGGGAAGCAATGACGAAAAACTCGAAGAGCAGATCCGCCGCTACAAGCCACGCGTCGTGGCCCTCTCGAATGCCGCCGCGGCCACCAGGCTCCGGCAGCGCTGCGCGGGACTGCCGGTTGAAATCCTGGACGGTCAAGAAGGTTTGATTCAGGTCGCCTCTGCGCCAGAAGCTGAACTCGTCATCTCAGCCATCGTCGGTGGCGCCGGCCTCGTGCCAACCCTGGCTGCGATCCGGAGCGGAAAACAAATTGCCTTGGCCAATAAAGAACCGATGGTCATGGCGGGGAAACTGATGCAGGACGAGGCGCGGCGGCATGGCGTCAAGATTTTCCCGGTCGATAGCGAACATAGTGCCATCTTTCAGTCGTTAGAAGGCCATCGCAAAGAAGATGTTCGCCGCCTCATCTTAACGGCGTCCGGCGGGGCCCTCTGGACTCTGACGAAGGACGAGCTGCGCGATGTGACCGCCGAACGGGCGCTCCAGCACCCCAATTGGAAAATGGGTGCCAAAATCACCATCGATTCTGCCACCCTCATGAATAAGGGACTTGAAGTCGTGGAAGCCCGCTGGCTCTTCGACATCCCGGAATCCCAGATCGAAGTGATGATCCATCGGGAAAGCATCATCCATTCTCTGGTAGAGTATGAAGATCGGTCGATGATTGCGCAGTTGGGATTACCGGATATGCGAACGCCTATTTCCTATGCGATGCGATACCCAGGGCGCCTGCCGCTGGACCTCCCGTCGCTGGATCTGACGGAGATCGGGAAGTTGACGTTCTGCAAACCGGATCACGACCGGTTTCCCTGCTTAGGCCTTGGATTCGAATCGCTGCGGATCGGCGGCACGATGCCGGCCACGATGAACGCCGCCAACGAAGTGGCGGTTGAGGCGTTCCTGAACGGGGGCGTCCGGTTCACCGATATTGTGGACATTATTCGCAGCACGATGAGCGCCCACAGCCCCAAAGAGGTCGATACGCTGGAAGAGGCGCTGGAGGCGGATCGCTGGGCCCGAGAAAAGGCAGAGTCGTTGGTCGTGGCATTGGCACGCTAGTTTTACACGAAGGAGCATACACCGTGTTCATGGCATTCACCTGGTCCCCCGATACCCTCTGGCTACTCTTGCAAAAGGCCTGGTGGTTCCTGGTCGTCCTCGGCGTGCTCGTCGCGTTCCATGAACTCGGGCATTTCCTGGCCGCTCGCTGGGTCGGCGTCAAAGTCCTCAAATTTTCTTTGGGATTCGGGCCGAAGATTTTCGGCCGCCAAATGGGCGAAACCGAATATCTCCTCTCCGCCATTCCACTGGGTGGCTACGTCAAGCTGTTCGGCGAAGATGAAACCGAGGCCACCACGCCAGAGGATCGGACCCGATCCTTTGCGCACCAAGGCCTCTGGGGAAAAGTTCTGATCGTCGCCGCAGGGCCTGGGTTTAACTTTATTCTGGCCTATTTTATTTTTGCGGGATGGCTCGCCACCGGAGCGCCACTATTCGTCCCCACCTTCCAGGACTTGAATCCCGATGTCGAAGCGATGGTCCCCGGCTCTCCAGCCGATACGGCCGGCATCCAGATCGGCGATCATATCAGCCGAGTCAACGGACAGGAGATCTCGACCAGGACGGAACTGTTCGACGCTGTCGCGAAAAGCAAGGGCCAGGCGCTGACGCTTGAGATCAAACGAAACAGCCAGGTCAAAACACTGACCGTGACGCCGACCATTGCCCCAGGACCACAGGCCTCAACACAAGAGCCCGCCTATTACCTGGGCGTCGAAGAAACACCGCCCCTCGTCACCTCTGTCATGCAAGGCTCTCCAGCAGCCAAAGCCGGACTGCAGGCAGGCGACTATGTCGCCAACATCGAGGGCCACACGATCCATACCTGGTCGCAGATGACCGGCATGGTGAAAGAAAACCCCAGCCACCCACTCAAGATCGAGGTCCTGCGGGAAGGACAGCGGATTCCGCTGACCGTGACGCCCTCTGCCGAGAAAACCATGGTCAGCGGCCAATCGGTCGAGGTCGGCAAGATCGGCATTTCAGGACCAGGCCGTTCGATCATGCGCTCGAGCACCCCGCTGTTGTCGCTCTATGACGGCTTGGGAGCCACATGGGGCTGGACCGAGCTGACGGCCATCGGTCTCTACAAGATGATCGTGGGAGATATCTCCAGTAAAAATATCGGCGGACCGCTGACGATCGCGAATATTTCCGGAGAAGCCGCTGCGCAAGGGGCCTCGAGTGTGGTCTTTCTCATCGCCATTCTCAGCATCAATCTGGGCGTCCTCAACTTACTCCCGATTCCCATTCTCGACGGCGGCCATCTGTTGTTTTTCCTGATTGAAGCCATCCTCAGGAAGCCCCTCGGTGAACGCCAAAGAGAAGTAGCACAACAGGCAGGCCTCGTGTTATTAGTGGGCGTCATGATTTTTGCGTTCTGGAATGACCTTGAGCGGATATTTTTACGGTAAGACCTGAGGCGGAAAGTCCCGACGTTGAACGTCTTCATCTTGGTGAAACAACTCCTCGATCACCGGCACGTCGAACTGAGCAACCTACAGCCGTAATCCCTTATTTATTGACCCTTCTCATAGAATTATGCGTACCTCTCAAGTCTTAATCCCGACATTGCGCGAAGAACCGGTCGAAGCGGAAACCGTCAGCCATAAGCTCATGCTCAGAGCGGGGCTGATCCGCAAAGTGGCAGCCGGCATCTACACCTACCTCCCGCTTGGCCTCAGGGTCATTCGAAAGGTCGAACAGATCATTCGCGAGGAAATGAATCGGGCTGGAGCACAAGAACTTCTGATGCCCATTGCCTCTCCCGCAGAGCTCTGGCAGGAAACAGGCCGATGGAACTTCTACGGCAAGGAGTTGATCCGCTTTAAAGATCGCCACGAGCGCGAGTTCTGTTTGGGACCGACCCATGAGGAAGTGATCACCGATTTATTCAGGCGCGAAGTCCGCTCCTATCGGCAGATGCCGCTGAATTTCTATCAGATCCAAACGAAGTTTCGCGACGAAATCCGCCCCCGCTTCGGACTCATGCGGGGACGCGAGTTCATCATGAAGGACGCCTACAGTTTCGACCAGGACGAAGCAAGCGCCAGGGTCAGTTATCAGAAGATGTACGACGCCTATCAGCGTATCTTCACACGCTGCGGCCTCACCTTTCGTGCCGTAGAAGCCGACACCGGGCTGATTGGCGGAAGCTCATCTCACGAGTTCATGGTGCTCGCCGATACGGGCGAAAACACTATTGTCTATAGCGATACCGGCACCTACGCCGCCAACGTCGAACAGGCCGAAGTGCTTCCTCCTACCGAGACGGATACCGACGCACCCCGTCCCCTGCGCACCGTCCAGACACCTCGCTGCCGGACCGTCGACGAGGTCACGAAATTCTTGAACATTTCTCCGACGCACCTTGTCAAAACGCTTCTCTACTCGACAGGAAAAGAGACGATTGCCGTGCTGGTGCGGGGCGACCATGAGGCCAATGAGATCAAAATTCAGCGGCTCCTGCGCGTCACCGAGCTTGAACTCGCGACGCCTGCCATTGTCGAGCAAGTCACGGGCGCGCCGGTCGGATTTGCCGGACCAGTCGGGTTGAAAGATGTTCGGATTATCGCCGACCACGCGGTCAAAGCCTTGCGCAACGTCGTCGTCGGCGGAAACCAAAGCGATACGCACTATGTCGATGCGAATTGGGATCGCGATTTCCAGGTCGAGCAGTTTGCCGATCTCCGCAGCGCCCGTGATGGAGATCTGTCACCAAGAAAAGATGGGACGTTGAAAGCGACGCGGGGGATTGAGGTCGGGCACGTCTTTATGCTCGGCACCAAATACAGTGAACTCATGAAGGCCTCCTTCCTGGATGCACAAGGCAAGGAATGCCTCGCGGTGATGGGATGTTATGGCATCGGAGTTGGACGGACTGCCGCATCGGCGATCGAACAGAACCATGACGACAAAGGCATTATTTGGCCCTACCCCATTGCTCCATTCCATGTGCATCTCCTCCCGCTCACCAAATCAGACCAAACCGCTCAAGTCACAGAGCAACTCTACAATGAACTGCAGGCGGCAGGACTAGAAGTACTCTGGGATGACCGGGACGAACGAGCGGGTGTGAAGTTCAATGATGCAGACCTGATGGGAGCGCCGTTCCAAGTCGTCATCGGCGACAAGGGCCTCGCCGAAGGAGTTGTGGAGGTCAAGACTCGGAAGGACGGAGTGAAACTCAAGATGCCTCCCGCTCAAGTTGCCGCTCATCTGACTCGTACACAAACACGTTAACACCTCATCGTCTCCCGTCACGTCGCTCCTCTTGTGGAGCACGGAAGCTGGCCAGACTGAAACCGCCTTTTCCTTGCCTTCCACTCGCGATCAGCTAGACTGACATTCGACCGCCACTTCAGAGCAATTGTGCTCGCGAACGCCAGGCCCACATATGTACTTCAATCCGGCAATGACCACCTTGTGTGACCTGCAGGAATTTATCTAATGCAAGCCAATCCCGTCCCGCAAAACCTCCAGGAGCTTCAGCAAAAGGTCGCCTTTGCCGAAAACATCAAACGCATCGCCGACCAAATCAATGCCGCCAGCGATCTCGACCATATTCTCCTAGACTTACATAAAGACATTCTCAGTCTCTTCGACGCTGATGACCTCACCATCTATGCCTTTGATTCCGACAAAAAAGAAATTTTCTCGAAAGTCCCGCACATCGATAGAGTCGAGGAAATCCGCATCCCCATCACGGAACAAAGTCTGCCCGGATTCTGCGCGAAGTATCTCCGCCCGGTAAATATCGCCGACGCCTACAACATCGCGGAGCTGCAGGGCGTTCATCCTTCACTCCTGCACGACAACTCCTACGACAAGCGAACCGGATTCAAAACCAAGCAGGTCTTGACCTACCCGATCGTGGCAGAGAACAAGTATTTAATGGGCGTGCTCCAACTGCTCAACAAGAAAAGCGGTGCCCGTTTTACCAGAAAAGATGAAGAATCTGTCGCGGAAATCGCCAAGGCCCTCGGCATCGCCTTCTTCAATCTTCGCAAGGTCTCAAAAAAGAACCCGACCAAGTTCGACCTATTGGTGACGAATAACCGCATCTCTCAAAACGACCTAGACAATGCCATCGCCGAATCGAAGAAAGGCATATCGGACTTCGAGAGCATCTTGATCGAAAAATACAAGGTACCGAAGCTTGAGATCGGCAAATCGCTCGCGCAGTTTCACAAATGCCCCTATATCGAATACAGCGATCGAACGATCGTCGATATCGAGCTCCTGAAAAATCTCAATGTCGACTACCTCAGGAAAAACCATTGGATGCCCCTCAAGCGGGACAGGACCGCCATCGAAATTTTAACGGACGATCCGGGCGATCTCGACCGTGTGGCGGATATCAAGCGCACGTTTCCAGGTCTCAACATTCGTTTTGCCATCAGCCTCCGCCGTGATATTGCACAATTCCTCAGCTCTGCCACAGGACAGGGACAGGGCGATTCCGGCAGCAGCAGAAAGCTGGATGAAAACGTCTCCGACATTCTCGGAGAACTCGTCAACGAAGCCCAAGAAGCCGCAGCGGAGGATTCCGGAGGTGGGCTCGACGAAAACGACAACGCCATCGTACGACTGGCCAACCAGATCATTGCCGATGCCTATCGACAAGGCGCCTCAGACATTCACGTCGAACCCTATGGAGAGAAGCGTGAAACGCTTGTCCGTTTCAGGGTCGACGGCGATTGTTTCGAGTACATGAAGATTCCACAGAGTTATCGTCGTGCGATCGTGTCGCGTCTGAAAATTATGGCCAGCCTCGACATTGCAGAACGGCGCAAACCCCAGGACGGCAAGATCAAGTTCAAGCTATCGGAAAACAAAGAAATCGAGTTGCGCGTCGCAACGATTCCGACTGCTGGATATAATGAAGACGTCGTCATGCGTCTGCTCGCGGCCAGCGAGCCCTTGCCTCTCGACAAGATGGGATTTTCAGACCGAAATCTCGCGGCGATCAAAGAGATCGCGGCAAAACCCTATGGCATCATTCTCTGCGTCGGACCAACCGGATCAGGTAAAACCACGACCCTCCATTCCGTTCTCGGTTTCATCAATACACCGGACATCAAGATCTGGACGGCAGAGGACCCCGTCGAAATCACGCAGTACGGACTTCGGCAAGTGCAGGTTCAACCCAAGATCGATTTCACCTTTGCCAAAGCTATGCGCGCATTTCTTCGAGCCGATCCAGACGTGATTATGGTCGGAGAAATGCGAGATAAAGAAAC
>VFKF01000385.1 GCA_009885705.1 Nitrospira sp.
GAAGCGGGTCACGGAAGAGCGAGAGCGGATCAGCCAGGACCTCCATGACGATGTCCTCCAATCGCTCTATGCCGTCGGCATGGGATTGGAGCACATGCGGCAGCGCATCTCACGAATCTCTCCCACAAACGCCCGCCGACTGGATGGCTCCGTCACCCAACTGAACGCGGTCATCTGCCAGGTACGAAGCTTCATCCCTCGCATGCAAATGCCCGCCATCCAGCAGGGCGCATTCGACCAGGCACTCCTCGCCATCGTGCAGTCATTGACCGTTGCCGGCGCAGGCGACATAGAGCTGGCCATCGACAAGTCAGTTGCCGATGGACTCTCGCGCACCCAATGCGGCCCTGTACTCAGCATCGCCAAGGAGGCCCTGAGCAATAGTCTCCGACATGCTGGAGCGGCTCATCGCAGGATCACAGTCCAACTCTATCGTGGAAAATTCAGACTGGAAGTGTTCGATGATGGGAAGGGCTTCAGCCCAACAGCCCGGAAATCATCCGGAATGGGGCTAGCCAACATGAGAGCACGGGCGCGGAAACTCGGCGCGAGGCTCACGATTAGATCCAGCCCCAAAAATGGCACGCAGGTCGTACTCGACATCCCTATGCCAGCCCCAGACCACCGCATAGTCCAGGTCAACGCGGTTGTGTAACGCCTTGATGCCTTCAGCCCAATAACCTGACGCTCCTATTAAAATACAAATTTGAGGCTGACCGTCCCCAGATGGATATAGGTATGGTAGGTCCCATTCACGATGGAGTTTTGATTGCCGGCTACCGTCCGCGATTCATAAAACCATTCCTGAAACGCCACATCGAGCCCCATCGCCTTCGGCCAGAGCCCGGACGTCCCTCCGCAAGGCACCATTCCTAAAAATCGCCCCTGGCCCTTGCATAAGAATCCGGCCCCGATAGACAGTGTGTTGGACGCCAACGAAATCGTCCCAGCTGTCGCTCGACGGAGAAAATGCAATGCGTCCAGCGAACAGCACCGACCTAATCAACAACCAACAGGCGGGGCTTAGATTTTAGATTACGAACGGCTAATCACGGAGCCATCGCTACTACCTAGTCCCAATTCCCCTCTCTCGGCCGTAGCGATCTGTCGTGGAGACACAGGCATATTTCAAGCTATCGGCATGTTGATTTCACAAATGACCTCCTTTAGACTTCTAGCCATTCAATAGCAGACTCAATCTGGAAATGCCTCTCGCTCCTGCCCCACGCGACGTGGCGATTGATCCTGAATCAAGGAGCCAGAAGAGTGCCGATACAAGGTCCTCGCCCTCCTGACTATCCATTGAGGAAGCAATCGTGCGTCCTCAACAGGCTCATACTTCACGGCCTACCCGTGAAATACCTGGAGGTGCTACCGTGATCTTCCGTGGCCCTGAAACCCTCCAGTATCCGTCTCGAAAAGAGTTTCAGCACTTGGGAGAGATCATGCACCAGGTGAGAAGCATTCAACATCGAGACCAATTGCCAATGTTAGCTGCATGTTTTGACACGATCGCGCCTCACGAATATTCTGCGAGCGGGATATTCGATATTTCCCATAAGCAATTACAAATTGGCCACTCGAATTACGGAAGAGAGCATACCCACCTCTATGAAACACAATGCTACAAGTGGGATCCTGCTATTCAGCTCCTAGAAACCACCAAGATCGGAACCGTCTCGAGTGAGGACCTCCTCGATCTTGAAATCTCGAAGGAAGTAGCTGGACTCAAACTCGACGCGGGAAATAAGGAATGCTTGACGGTCGGAGTGCGCGGGGCATTAGGCCTATGCACCTATTTTGCGTTCAGCAATTTCGATCAACAACTGATGAATAAGTTCAGGACCATGATGCAGATTCTTGGCCCGCATCTCCATCTCGCCTATATGCAAGCGATTTCGTCGGCAAACGATTATCAATCCCTTCTACAAACACCTGCCCTCACAGCCCGAGAAGAAGAGATCATGCGTTGGGTTGCGGAAGGGAAGACCAATTGGGAAATCTCCGTTATCCTGCATGTGAGCCTAAACACGATCAAGTTTCACCTCAAAAACGTGTACTACAAGCTCGGAGGCGTTGAAAACCGTTGGGCGGCAGTGGCACAGTGGCAGCGTAGCTCATCCAACCCAACTCCCCCGAACAGGCCCACACATCAGGACAACTCTTCTGAAACCACGCCCCCGCCCCTCTAGCTCACACACGTTCAAATTTAATCTTCCACAATACCATCTCTCTGTGCTGGCCCGTCCCCCCCACGCGGATAGTGCGCCCCGTCGAGCGCACACGGTGAACGTCTGGTTTACGATAGCCTATGCGCCAACCGTCATGGCCGAACAGCTGCCGAGAACCTCCGCGCGCCCCGCCTCCTGAGAGCCACACTGAGTTCTCCGTCTAAAGGTGACAGCTAAATTTTTAGGCGCCATCAGAAAGCCAAAGTGTTCGTCGACAGGCTTCGCGCCCTCCATCTTTTCAATAGAAAAGTTTCGGAAGAGCATGGCCATGGCGGACTTCATTTCCAATAATGCCAAATTGCGCCCAGGGCACAATCGAGGACCTGCCCCAAAGGGCACAAAGGCTTTGGGATTATGCCCCCCCTCTTGACCACCATGAGAAGCAAGCCAACGCTCTGGCTGAAATTGATCAGCTGCCGTAAACTCTCGTTCCTGCATCCCGCATTTGCGAGTGAGGAGAAAAATCGCCGTGCCCTCAGGAATATGGACCCCACCCAACTCCACATCCTTATTGGTTCCGAGAAACAGGATAGGGAATACAGACTTCAGGCGCATCGTCTCGAACGATACCGCCTCCAGATACCTAAGGCGCTCGGCATCGCGCATGTCATGCAGCATGTTGACAGGGCCCAACACCTCGTCCAGCTCCTGTTGAACTCGAAGCTGAATATCGGGGTATTCGGTCAAGAAATGAAGCATCCAGGCCATCGTCGCGGCAGTAGAATCTTCACCCCCGATCAGCATGGTCAGAACATTGCCAAAGATCTCCTCATCGGTGATGTCGGCTCCATCAACATCCCGTGCCGCAAGCATGGCCTCCAAAAAGTTTGTTGGATGCGTTGCTAGCTCGGGATTCTGCGCCAACTGCTCTCGGCTATGGGAAATGAATTCCGCCAGCGCTTTACGGATTGCCACTAGCGCATCGTCTAAGGCACGGTCTGCCGGAAGTTTCACGAAATGCCAATACGGGAAAGGCGCGTTGATTCTCCGGTTGACCATGGGAAATACTTTTTCAAGATGCCGCTGGATATCGTCGCCCTTACCCTCCAACGTATTCACATCGTATCCAAACGCGAGATTACTGGTGACATCAATGGTGTACCGCATCAGATCTTCCGGCACATCGATCGAGGCACCATCTGTCGTTGCCTGATCCCACCGCTTCTTCAATCTCTCCGTTACTTTCATCAATGTCGGGAAAAAACTCTTCAGATGTGCGGTGTTCAACGCCTGCATGGCCGTACGCCGCTGTCGAAGCCATTGCTCGCCCTCCGCTGAAAACACGCCATCGATTCCCATTTCTTTAAGAACAGGCTCTATCGATTCAAGACGACGGTACGCAGCCGGGCGCTTGCGCAACACCTCATTGATGAGGTCTGTATCGGAAATAGCCACCACAGTCTTATGAGCGATTCGAAACTTATAGATCGATCCATAGGTGCCGGCCCATTGTTCAAGAATCGAGTGCAGCTGCTTCAAATCAAGCTGCAGAATATTTCCCAATATCGGCAGCCCATCAGGCCCAGGGAGCTCTTTGAGTGTCCGGTGGGAATGAACAGACGTCGACCGCTCTCCTGCCTTAGTAGCAGATGGAGCGTGAAAAGGACATGTCGCCTGAGCAGAAGTCTCCATGATGCCTCCTCCTTGGAACTTCCTCTACACGTGAGGAAGATGAGTGAAAGGCCGATATCTTTTCTTTGCTGCTGCCTGCCTTCTTCAACGACGCCAGGCTAAGACAATTGTTTACGGAGGGGACCTACCCGTTCGGGTAGGTCCCCTCCCGCCCACAGCCGAGTATCTTGCCGTCATCGCCTAGGCACCACACCGGTCAAGAGGCAACTCAAGTCGCCTCACGAGAAGGAGGATGTCATGACAGCTCCCATATCCCACCAATCACACACGGTTGGCTTGCAATCAGTCCTGGAAGTCCTGCGACAGAGAAAGACGCGTCGCTTCGGATGTGGGATGGAAATTCCGGAAGGCCCACTTCGCTTCCAAAGTCAGCTCCCTCCGATTCCCTTGTCACAAGAAAAGCTGCATTACCTGCTTTTCGCAGGAGTCGGCCAAACGGGCATGCATCTAGCGGACATGCAGTACGCCCCTCGGCGCGGGGGTGAAGACGGTCAAGGCATGGCCATCATGAGCTTTCAGGGCAGAACCGTGCCAAGTCCCTGCGCCGCCCAAGCCACGCGCATGTTCGTGACTGACGACACCGGTCTGTACTTAGCGACACGTGTGCCAGACCCTGACAGCGGCGAGGCACCCTTGCTGGTCAAGCTACAAGACGGTCGCCTCGAAATTCCTCGCGAAATGCCCTACATGCTGTCGTTCAACCAGTGGTACGCGAACCGACCAGGCTCCCTCTACTTCATCCCTGTCACCGACATCACGACGGTCTATCTCAACCTCTTGCTCGTCCTCTTCAGCAGCGAATGTGGCTATTTCGTCATTGATACCGACAATGGGAACGAGGCCTGTGGACTCGACACCTTCCGTCGAAGCCGTGGCGGTCATCTTCACGATGACATCGCCAAACGTCGCACCATGACTCTTCGCGACATCGATGCCGCCATCACTGACACTGCGCTCCAAGAGCAAGCCATCGCATGCCAAAACATGTTTTTAATGGAGCAAGCCATGGGGCTCGGCGGCGGGATTCATAGTGTTGGGAGCGGCCGCCATCTTCTCGGGTGGGAACCTCAGATATTCCGGGGACTCGGATTCCAGTTCGCTCCCTCGCCAATACCAGGCATCCGATCCAATCCCGTTGGAATTCCCGACGTATGGGAAGGTCCCTGCCCTCCGTTCTTACCCTCAATGGAAGAAGCCGTTCTCAGGATGATGACGTCAAAATTTGGGGAGGGAGGCACGTATTCCGGTTCGGGAGCACAGCCCTGGACCGCTACAGTCCCGTCATCATCTATCCGCAAGCATGAAGAACGAGCAGTCGAAGCGACCATCGCATTCTGCAATTACGTCTGTAAGACCTATGGTCGATTCCCCGCTCACACCGATGCATTCAAGACGGTCATCGCGTTTCAAGCACATCATCTGGATGTCGGCTTTTACGACAAGTTTTATCCGAGCGAATCAGTTCCACAGGCCCACCGCGACCATCTCATGGCCTGGCACCAACACGATCGTCGGGAAGAAACGGTCTCATCCTCGCTTCAGGAAGTAGTGCATCCATGACACAGCGTCGTCGAGTGGTGATTACGGGGATGGGTATTGTCTCCCCGCTCGGGTGTGACCTTGGAATGTTCTGGCACCAGTTGAGCAGGGGAGAGAGCGGAATCAGACCGATCACCAGTTTTGACACCTCACCCTTTCACGCATCTCTTGCCGGGGAAGTGAGCGATTTCGACCCGACAGACTTTATCCAGCCCAAGAAGGCCCGTCGGATGGGTCGTGTCTCCCAGTTCGCCGTGGCCGCGGCCCTCATGGCCGGCCGCGATGCCATGCTCGATATGGACCAAGAAGATCGCGACCGCGCAGCGGTCTGTTTCGGCACGTCGGTGGGCGGATTGAAAGAAGCCTTTGAAGCGCACGATTCCATGCTCGCCAAACAGTACAAACACACGAACCCTTTCACCATGACCACCACCTTCCCCAATGCCGTGTCCGCTGAAGTCTCGATCGCGATGGGCACCCACGGCGAATGTGAAACCTATTCCATCGGCTGCTCTTCAACGGCAAATGCCATCGGTCGAGCCTACGATCTCATCCAGGCACATGACGTCGATATTGTGGTGGCAGGGGGAGCCGAAGCTCCCCTGCACCCCACGATCTTCTCCGCCATGGATGCCGGAAAGACCTTGGCGCCAGACCAGGGAGGCACGATTCGTAATCTTCCCCGTCCGTTCGACCAAACCCGGTGCGGCATCGTCCTCGGTGAAGGCGCCGGCTGTCTGATCCTCGAAGAACAGGAACATGCCGAACGTCGCGGCGCCCCGATCTATGCCGAACTCGAAGGCTGGGCCTTTACCACCGACGCCTTCTCCATGGCTCGCCCTGATGACACGGGCAAAGAGCATCGCCGCGCCATCGATCGCGCCATGGCTTCAGCCCATTGGTTCCCGGAAGAGGTGGACTACATCAACGCCTGCGGCCTGGGAACCGTGGAGCTGGATCTCATCGAAACGATCGCCATCAAGGAGGCCCTGGGCTCGCACGCCTATCAGATTCCCGTGAGTTCGTTTAAGTCTGCGCTCGGCCATGCCTTTGCAGCCAGCGGGGCCTTTCAACTGATCGGCACAGTGCTCGCGCTTCAACACCAATTCATTCCCCCCACGCTCCATCTGACCAACCCGGATCCCCAGTGCGACCTGGATTACGTCCCCTGCGTGGGACAAGCGCGAACGCTGCAACGAGCACTGGTGAATAGTTTCGGATTCGGAGGCAAGAACATCGTGATTCCCGTTTCACGCGTCGACAGTCCTGTATCGCACGGTCGGATAATCCGTGAGGGAGCGGTGGCCGGCTATCACAGGTCTCTAGCGACACCAGTCCTGGCACGCGCAACCAGCACGGGCCTGGTCCGATGATAGTGGTTCATCGAGGCCGCTCACATCAGCTGAGAGTGCGCCTGCTATATGAAGGGAAAAATCTCGCATGAACGTTTTGCCCAGCGCGACCGCAGATCAACTGTCGATCCCGAATGTGATCGCCGCCCCCTATCCGTACTGTCTCGCTCTGGCAGGTCCGTACGAGAAAAGACTCCGTAAACGTTCCACGACATACCCTTGGAAAGGACGTGGAAATCGATGAAGAGTCGACGAAGCTTCCAGATACTAGACGGGTTTCGGCAATCATCCGGCAAACGGAGGTCACAACCAGCCGCGTTGGCACAGGGAAGCTCCTCCGAGCGCGCTGAGTCTATTCCTGTCCAGCTCGGAGACAGCCTTGCGGCTTCTCTCAAGACATCCGAAGAACGATTGAACGCCCTGCTGCACGATCGCAGTCGCATCGGACGGGAGTTGCATGACTCTATCCTCCATGCGCTCTATGCAATCGAGGCGAGCCTGGCACAATCCTCCCAACTGCGACGGGATACGGCGCGAGCCACGTCCTCTTCCCCTCATCCCGCTGCCGACCAAATCCACAAACTCATCCAAGACATTCAACGGATGATTCCTGGAGGAGCCGCCGACACCATTAAGCCGTTTAGCCTGGTCTCCGAACTCCGATTTCTCGCCCGCACGTTTCAGCAGATGAGTCGGTTGCGAATTCGCCTGGCAATCGATCCGAAAGCCGAGGATATTTTGACCTGCGAAGAGGCCCATGAACTCGCCGTCATCTCCAGAGAAGCCTTAACCAATTGCGTTCGACATGCCAGGGCCACAGGGGTTGTGATCGCCCTTCGTCGGCTAGGCCCGCGAGTCCAGCTGCGCATTCGAGACAATGGATCGGGCTTCGACGTCACGCACAGGCAGTCGAAAGGCATGGGGTTCGCGCATATGGAACATCGCGCTCGAAAGATTGGGGGGCGCCTGGACATCCAATCCACGATGGGAGAAGGCACCTGCGTCACCGCTGACGTGTATCTTGAACCGGCACTCACCACGCTATGAAACGATCACGGACCCTTCATCTCACGACCCCATCATCTCGTGCTCCAGGCCGGAACTTGAGCACACAGACCAAGGCTGAAGCCCTCCGCGCGTCAAGGCCCGCCATCCACACAGGGGAGCCGATCGAGCATTGTTATCGCGCAATCTTGGAGGCCTCCAGCAGCGCCATTCTGCTTCTTTCGACTGCGTCCATCATTCTGGAATGGAACCATGCCGCCGAAGTGATCTCCGGCTGGACGGCCGACGAAGCACTGGGTCGCAGCTATCTGGAGCTCTGTCTCCCCATCGAGGCGCATGAGTCATTCTTAGCCGAACTCGTGCACGCCGCCGAGGGGAACCAACGACGAGGATTCGAGAGTCCCCTCCGAACACGTACCGGTTCACTGACGATGGTCTCCTGGAATATGTCACGGGTGGTAGGGGCCGGCGGGCGCCTGATCGGCCTCATCGCGATCGGCACCGCCACGGTGCCGCAACCCCGGCTCGAAGAGGAACTCCGATTGGCCCAGGCCCAAGCTCGAAGCGCAACGCGCCGAGCGCTGCTCGCGACAGAAGAAGAACGGTGCAGAATTGCACGGGAATTGCACGATGAGTTCGGACAGGCACTCACCGGCCTGAAGTTCGACTTGGCCTGGCTCAACAGGAAGCTTTCACACGCGCCTGCCTGTGCCGACGGCGGTGATCTCCAGCACAAAGTCCACGCCATGTCTGGTTCAGTCGATCGGCTATTAGATGCTGTTCGCGCAACGGCGACAGCCTTGCGCCCCGCCATGCTGGACGACCTCGGACTCATCCCCGCGCTCGAATCTCTCGCTACCACGTTTCAGGATCGCACGGGCGCAGGCTGTGCGGTCGCTGTGGCTCCGGAGTGGTCATCCCTCGCACTGCCTTCCGAGACATCGACTGTTTTATTTCGAATCGCACAAGAACTCCTGACGAATGTGATGCGTCACGCTGCGGCCTCACAGGTACGGATTCGACTGACAAGTGATAGCGACAACGTGAGGTTAGACGTCACGGACAACGGAACAGGCATCAGCCCCGAGAGACTGGCCACCACTGATTCTTTTGGGCTTCGTGGCATGCAGGAACGCGTCTCTCTCCTGGGAGGGAGCTTTCATATCGCAGGCACATCCGGCTTAGGAACCACGGCCTCCGCCTCCCTGCCGGCACGCCGCCCAAAGGCTCTGGCCGACGGGCCGGTTGTGGAGTGCGCCGCACCATGATTGGAACACAGGTGGTAAAGATTCTCATCATTGACGATCACGAAGTCGTCCGCCGGGGCGTGAAACAGATCCTGGAAGAAACCGTTCCTCATGTCGAAGTCGGAGAAGCCGATACCGCACAGCAAGGAATAGCTGCGGTACGGCAAGGGCCTTGGGATCTGGCCATCGTGGATATCAGCCTTCCCGATCAGAATGGACTGGAACTGCTCGTCGAATTGCGCAAGGCGGCACCACACCTCCCTCTAATGGTCCTGAGCCTGCACCCGGAAGAGCAATATGCCGTCCGTGCCTTCCGTGCCGGGGCGATGGCCTATCTCACCAAACAGACGGCACCGGAAGAGCTGGCCAGGGCCGTCAAGCAGGTCCTGTCAGGCCGCCGGTATGTGACCGCTTCCCTCGGAGAGCGCATGGCCGGCAACCTGAGTAAACACCCCGCAGGCCTGGCCCATCAGACCCTGTCCGAGCGGGAGTTCGAAGTCCTTGTGTCGTTAGCCCAGGGCCAGTCCGTCAAACATATCGCACAAACTCTGGGGTTGAGTATGAAGACCGTGAGCACCTATCGAGCGAGGCTCCTGGATAAATTGCAACTCGCCACCACGGCTGAACTCATCCGGTACGCACTCGACCATCATTTGGTGGAGTAACTCCCACGATGATGTATTGGCGCACCAAAACCTCCCTCTTAGGAACGGGGACTGCACGCGGTAGCAGGAGCCATTCGCCTCCGCACAACCATCCATGGGACGTCAGACTCTCCCTACAGCGCGTATGCATTCGACTGATTGTCTTTTCCCACGATCCGCCCTAAGACTAGGCATGACTGAACGCACCGTAATCTCTGGCGAAACGATCCTATGACCATCGTTCTGGCCGACATGGACGCCTACCATCGAGGACGACTCCGGAAACGTCTGGAGAAAGTCCCTGGTGTGAAGGTGGTGGGAGAATCGTCGAACTCGACAGAAACCACCGCAATGATTCTCAACCGGAACCCGGATGTGGCCATCGTGAGTTCCCTCTTACAGGGCGGTAGCGGACTCGATGTCCTTCGGCACGTCCGGCACGTGATGATTCCTCCCACGATCATTGTCGTGACGGACAGCCCCTCGCTCGATCACAACAATGCCTACTCCGTCGCGGGCGCAGATTTCATTTGCGAAAAGGTTTCGGACGATCGCACGGTGATCGATACCATTCGTCGACTCTGTGTCACACAAC
>VFKF01000363.1 GCA_009885705.1 Nitrospira sp.
AATGTGATGTATCATGCGAGGCCCGCCGCCATGAGACATCGTCACTCTACCACGCCTCCACAGGAATAGCCATTCACGGTCATTGGGCAGGCGAGATGGTTCCTGTACTCGTGCAACGCGCAGACTGGTTGACGTGGTTCTTTTCGATTCTCTCGCTCAAACAACCACACACACGTGATCGACCAGCCCCCCGCTCGATCGGCGCTTGCGTGAGCTGGTCGAACTCGCTATCCTTCTGAGGTGAACCAGCGAGGTGCGCACATGTCAACGATGAACAAACTGCTTGGAATGGTCCTCTGTCTCCTGCTCAGTGCCTGCAGCGCGTCACCCAAGACAGCAACCGCTGAAGATCCGACCCTGCGCCAAAGTTCTGCAGAAAGCGAGAACCATGGCCTGCAACCTCCCGCAGGGACCACCGAGGGGCAAGCATCCGTCACTCGACCAGGCGCGAGATGCACCACGCAACTGAAACAGGGCTATGCACTCAGAGAACGCATCGATAAGGAGTACTGGCAGAGCAGACGGGCCGGAACCTTCCGAGATCAGAGAGAGACATTCATCGCGAGATGGGAAAAAGAAGCAGGGAAATGGGCCGCAGAGACCAAAACCGTGCTGCTTCACATAGGCGGACCGACCGCGAGGGACCGTTTCCAGAATGCACAAACACCGATCGGCATGGTCAGCGGCGATGTGCAGTGGAACAACATCAGAAATTATCTTCGGACCAGATTGGCCGCCCTCGACTCGATCTGCAAAATGCCCTAACCTCCACGAGAGAACCAGACTCCCGAAACCTGTTCCTGCTTCGAAGCCCCCCACCCGCGTTGCGGCTCTACCGAGGAAGGTCCTCACCCGACAAGAGGCGTTGCGCCTGAGTGATTGCGTCCAGCAGCGCCTCCCCTTCTGCTTTCCTCTTCTTCGAGGCAGACACAGTCGCCATAAACCCTTTCGCGGCGGACGTCAGAGCCTGCAGCGTCTCCGCCATGTCACCCTGCGTCGGGAGTTGCGACGTCGACGCCGCACGGGCGAGCCTCCGCCTGGGCCCGACATACATTTGCGGCGCAACCGGATTATCCTTGATCAACTCGGGTCGTCGAAATACCCCCATGATGCCTCCTCACCAACAGACAAAGACGAATAATCCGCACACTCTACTCGATTCGCCGCGGAAATTGCATCGGGACGTCAGCTCAGGAGCGGGCCGTTTGGTTTATCTGGTCTGTCTGGTCTGTTTCGTTCATCTAGTTTGTTTCGTCTGTCTGGTTGGCTTCGCGACGTGAACAAGAAAAACCAGATCAACCAGAAGAACCAGATAAACCAGGCTGCTGCCTGTGGGGATGGACCGTCAGATGCGGATGAGGTTAGGAGGATTCAGGGCGTGAGGTCGCCGGACGTATACGGATACGCCCTGGCTCTACGGTCACAATCGCCCCTGACTGCAATTCTGCCCCGTAACGATTGAGGGCCATTACGCAAGCGGTCGCTTGCTGAGAAGCCGACAAGATCACCAGCCGGATAATTCCGGCATGCGCCTGCTCGCGCACCACAGCCAACTCACTGAAATCCTTGTCGAGGGTAATGAGAATACGACCTTCGCCTGAGGCTCGCGCCAAGATTTCATCGTCCCCGGGGTCGACCGGCCAGCCCCCTGCCCAAATCACATCGTGCCCGGCGGCCATCAGTGGGGCAACTGCCCCACCTGCGATGCAGGTATCCAGGAGAAGTTTCACGAGGCGGTTTCAAGAGGAAACGGTTCAATTCGCTCGTGACCGACAATCCGATGCGCATAGGCCAGGCAGGCCTGAATATCCTCGCGCTCCAGCCACGGATAGCCATGAAGAATCGTGTCCGTCGTATCCCCGGCCGCGAGCATGCCGAGCACATGTTCCACGGCAAGGCGGCGGCCCCGGATAATGGGCTTTCCACCAAAAATCTTCGGGTTGACCGTAATGCGTTTAAGAAGGAGCTGCTCATCCATAGGCCACCTCACATGCACGCATGATAGCGTACTTGCAGAGAGAAGAAAACCAATGGAACCAGATCACACGCTGCGCATGGGATGGTTTGTCTGGTTGGTCTGGCTTGTTTTGTTCAGTGAACCAAAAAAACCAGATCAACCAGAAGAACCAGACAAACCAGATAAACCCATCCGCGGCATGGCGAGGGGTCCGGTCTGTTCTTCCCCTCCATCCATTGTGGTAGCCTGTGAGGGAAAGGGATCGATCCCATCAACCTGTTGGCCGCCAACTTTGGCCGAGTGCCTTGCCTGACAAAAACGGGAGGGAGGTCTGGATAGATGATACGTCTCGTCTTGCTGGTGCTCCTGGTCGCGGTGGTCATTGTGGGTCCGCAGCTCTGGACCAGGCGGGTGTTTGCCCGGCATAGTGCGCCCCGCTCGGACTACCCAGGAACCGGCGGAGAGTTGGCCCGGGATCTGCTCAATCGGCTCAACATGCCACACATCACGGTGGAACCGACCGAGTTGGGGGACCACTACGATCCTGTGACCAAAACCGTCCGCCTGACGCCCGATATTTTCGGTGGCAAATCTCTCACGGCCATTACCGTGGCAGCCCACGAAGTCGGGCACGCCATGCAAGACCACATGGGCTACCAACCGCTCGCAGAGCGCACCAGGCTCGTGCGGATCGCGCAGGGAGCGGAAAAGGTGGGAGCGGTCATCATGATGGGCATTCCGATCGCGGCATCACTCGCACGAACCCCGGTCGCAGGTGTCGCCGTCATGGTGGCCGGATTAGTGACGATGGGGATTGCCACGCTCGTCCACCTCGTTACCCTCCCGGTCGAGTGGGACGCCAGCTTCAACCGTGCCCTGCCCGTACTCCGGCAAGGCAGTTACCTCACGCCGGAAGATGAGCAAGGGGCCCGCAGCATCCTCACCGCAGCCGCACTCACCTACGTCGCGGCCTCCCTTGCCAGTCTGCTGAACCT
>VFKF01000509.1 GCA_009885705.1 Nitrospira sp.
CATGGACAGAGAGACCAGGACCGTTATCATGCTGCGGCTATAGGTCATGGGTGGATCCTCGATGGGGAATCTGGACGTCGATGCCAGGATGTTCGGTGTGAATGGCTGCGCCAAGCGACAACGCTTGTTTCTCTTCGCCATGCACGATGAAGACCTTGGCCGGTAATGGATTGATGGCCCGGACATAGGCCAAAAGATCGTTACGGTCGGCATGGGCCGAGAGCCCGTTGAATGTGACGATCTGCGCTCGACGTGGAGTGGGGATGCCGAAAATCGGCACAACATCCCACCCGTCAACGAGTTTGCGTCCGAGGGTATGCTCGGCTTGAAAGCCGACGAAGACGATCACGTTCGCTTCGTCTTGAATCGCATGCTTGAGATGGTGCACGACACGACCGCCTTCACACATGCCGGAGGCGGAGATAATGACGCAGGGACCCTTCATCTTGTTCAGGCGCATGCTCTCTTCCGGCGAGGAAACAAAATGGATATAGCGGGACGCGAAGAGGTCTCCGGAGGAGTTGAACGTTTTGGTGGTTTCTTCGTCGTAACATTCCGGGTGGCGACGAAAGACCTCCGTGGCTCGCGAGGCCAGCGGAGAGTCGATGTAGATCGGAATGGGGTCGAGTCGGCCTTCGCCGACGAGTTCCTTGATTCGCATGACCAAGTCCTGAGTCCGTCCAACAGCGAATGCCGGAACGATAATCTTGCTCTTGTGGATCTTGGCATGGGTGAGGAGATCCAGCGCCTTCTGTTTCATGACCTCACGGTCGGTTTCGTGCAGCCGATCACCATAGGTCGACTCAAGAATCAACACGTCGCATGGTGGCGGCAGTTCAGGATCGCGAAGAATCGGCATGTTGGAACGGCCAAGGTCTCCGCTGAATAGTATGGTGGTTGTATTGCCGTGCGACGTGTATTTCACTCGAATGGCCGCCGACCCTAAGATATGGCCTGCGTCATGAAAGCTTGCGGTCACACGTGGGGAGATCTTGAGCAGATCTCCATACCTCGTGCCTTCGAAACGGCGGACCAGCTTGCGAACATCGTCGGTATTGTAGAGTGGCCGGACAGAGGCTCTTCCCTTCCGGTGCTCCTTCTTGTTGACGTAGCTGCAGTCACTCACTTGCACGTGCGCTGAGTCTTCCAGCATGAGTTGCGTTAAGTCGGCGGTGGCTCTGGTGAGAAAAACTTTTCCCGAGAATCCATGTTGTGGAAGAACCGGAAGTGCACCGGAATGGTCGACATGGGCATGAGACAGCAAGACGGCATTCACTGACTTGGGATCGAAACCCAAGTCTCGATTTTGTTCACATGCCTCTTCTCGGCGTCCTTGAAATAGCCCACAATCGAGCAAGAGCCGTTGTCCGGGGAGTTCGACCATGTGGCGACTGCCCGTGACGGATCTCGCTGCGCCGTGAAAGGAGAGCTTCATCATGGTGTCACGCCATTGTGGCGTCCGATCAGATCCCAGGCCTCCTGGGCTGTTTCAGCATAGTGGAAGAGGTGAAGATCTTGTTGTGCAATGAGTCCGTTGTCGACAAGCCATTGCCAGTTGATCGCGCGCTCCCAAAAGTCGCGCCCGACTAACACGACCATGACGCTGTTCGTCTTGCCGGTTTGGATAAGTGTCAGCGTTTCGAATAATTCATCGAGCGTGCCGAATCCTCCTGGGAATGCAACGAGCGCCTTGGCACGGATCAAGAAGTGCATTTTCCTGATCGCAAAATACCGAAACTGAAAATTCAGCCCTGGCGTAATGTAAGGATTCGGACGTTGTTCATGCGGAAGGGTGATGTTCAAACCGATTGATTTGGCACCCACGTCTGCCGCGCCACGGTTGGCCGCCTCCATGATGCCGGGCCCTCCGCCGGTCACAATGACATAGTCGCAGCGGCCATCGACTTGGCAGGTCGATGAAACCAGGCGCCCGAACTCACGAGCCATGTCATAGTATTTCGAGAGTGTGAGTTGTCGGCGCGCGATGGCAACCCGTTGCTGCTGTGTCGAGTCGTTCGGGGCTCGAGCCGCGTCCCTCTCTGCTGCCTGGAGTGCATCATTCGCAGCAGTGGGCTCTTGCAGTCTTGCGCTGCCGAACACGACGATGGTCGATTGTATGCCCTCTTCACGTTGGATCAACTCGGGCTTTAAGAGCTCCAGCCCGATACGGACAGAGCGGAGTTCTTCCCGTTGGAGAAATTCTGAGTCGCGGTCGGCGGGGACATAGGAGGAAGATGTGTGGTCAGCCTGAAGGGGAGACGTGCAATCTGATGAATCTGGCTCCATGGCCCGCATTATAGCCGGGCCGATGCCAGGCAGCAATTCACGGAAGACCCCAATGGACGGGTGTCAAAAGGGATAGGGATTAAAGCGAGGTCCGGAAAGATGGCGGAGAAAGCTTTGGTGTGTGACAACCCAGTCGGAGTTACAGAGCAATTCGAATGCATCGGTGCCAAAGCCGGTTCGTGAAACGATCAGATCAGGATCGACAGGCGACCAAGGTTTCAGCAGCCAGCCGAAATTGATACGCGAGTATTTCATGTCGAGGAAACGGTATGTTGCGACAATGCCTGCATGCGAGTCGGTTATGGAGTCCGGTGTGCCCAGTTTTGCGACTACGTCGGCCAAGGTAGTTTCTCCCGGGACGATAAACGCCACATCCTCCTGTGTAAGAGGGTCGTTCAGGGTGATGCGAACGACGTTACAGCCGGCAACGACCATGCACATTAGTATGGAAAGAAGTATGGGGCAAAGTTTGCGCAACGATAACGTCATCTCAATTTCCAAATGGCCAGAAACGAAACTCTAGTCCATCCGTACGTTTAGACAAAATGACGTCCTCGACAATCCCTTGGCCGTTAAGGATGATGAATAAATCATCGCTTTTGACGGAGACGCGGGAAAAATTGACGAGGATGAGAAGCAGGCTTCCGACCTTGGCGTCGTATCGATAGTACTGAAAGACGTCGCGGCCATTTACTTGAAGCAGCCGATCCGGCGCTCCGAGCAGAGAGAGCACTTCGGCTTTGGTAGTCGTGGCCTTTTTGAGCGCAGCGACAGAATCAGCGTTGATATCGTCGCCGAGCGTACCTCGGCTGAATGCACAGCCTTGAAGCATGAGCAGGGCTACGACGATGATAGTGCGAGCCAGCGGCTTATGAAATATCACGATCACTCCTTTCGCTAGGCTTCATTGGGACGATCCTCTAATCCTTTGTGGCGTGCCAGAACAAAGTCTGTTTCAAAGATGGCATAGGATGATGGAGTGAGCCCCGCTCGGCGGTACACGGCCTGGGCCAAACTGTTGCTCTCCTCGACGTAGAGACGAACTCCGCATACATTCGGACTTGTCTTGGCCTTGGCCATGACGGCTTCATGCATCCTTCGAAACACATTCTGGCGACGCCAGGCGGGGTCCACATACAGGCTCTGAATCCACCAGAACGAGCCGTTCCGCCAATCGCTCCATTCATAGGTGATCATGAGTTGGCCCAGCAGCTGGCGGTTCTCACCTTCGTCCAGCTCGGCAACCATGAAAAATCCTCGATCTGGAGATTCAAGGAGGGCCCTCGTTCCCTCTGATAGCCGGTCAAGATCGAGGCTGCGGCCTTCGGTCTCAAGTGCCATGGCTGCACTGAATGACGCAATTTGTTCTGCATCTCCTCGTGTGGCAAGTCGGACGCTCAGGTGGTCAACGATTGACATGGGATTAGGCCCTCGACTTCGGAGCTTTGAGCCATCCGGTTTCCGGCTTGTAGAGTCCGACCGTGAACTCCATTTTGATGGCATCTTCCGCTGATAGATTAATGGGTCGAAGCTGCGGCTGCGGGATGAACGCGAGAAAGCCGGTGAAGGGATGAATCGCCGTGGGCACAAAGACCATGAGTAAACTGGCTGGCGCCACTTGGAGCGCCAGCGGTGCAGCCCCGATGACAAAACCGATTGCCCAGAGGCCATCTCGAGGAAAGGGGAACACCACGACGGTGCTACGGCCAAAGCGAGAGCGGAAATGCAGCAGATCGGTCATCCCTTTGAGAGTGACATAGACACTACGGACCAGGGGAATCTGCTCGATCCACCGCTCTGTCTGGGTGATGACACGCCGCCCCACGACATGAGTCGCGATCATCCCAATCATCACAACGAGGAACAGAAACAAGGCCACGCTGAGTCCGGGAGTCTGGACCTCCCCGATATGCCAGGGGAGATCATGGATCAATTCATGAAGACTGTGAAATAAAGTGGAAAATATGATGAACGTTGCCCAGGCTGGCACGAGGACCAGCAAGCCAGCCAAGGAATACTGCCATATAGTCTTCGACATTGCCGCTGGCTCCCTCACAGACGTTCAGACAGATACTAGCCTAACAGAATCCCTATGGCCACATTGCGTCGTAAGCAGGACTTGATCTCTTCGATACTGGTGATCTATTGTAAAAATATCGGATTCATTTGAGCCACACAAGAGGGGTGCGTTATGGCAGATCATGCGGAAGCAATGCGTCCGGTCAACATCGACAAGGATCTTCTCGCCATTCTCTGTTGCCCGGATACGAAACAGGATGTGAGCTTGGCTGACGACGCCCTCATTGCCAAATTAAATGAGGCCGTCACCCGTGGACAATTAAAAAATAAGGCCAGTAAACCGGTCACTGAACCACTCGACGGGGGGCTGGTCAGAGGCGACAGGAAGATCCTTTATCCTATCCGAGAAGACATCCCGGTCATGCTCATCGAAGAAGGCATTCCTCTAGAAGGAGTGATCTAACCAGATCGCTTCACAAACCACATTCTTCTGCTCAACAACATTCTCGCGCTTCATCGCTATCCGCTTCCCTCGCAGTAAGGGGAAGACGCTCCTCACGACTTCGATCGTAGATACAAACCACGACAATGCCTACAGCTGTCTATTGATGGTCTGTTTTTGATCCGGTCGACGTACCACAATGCTGACACAGATATTCGTATAGGTTGCCGGTCGGCAGCACAAGGAGGAGTCGTTCGCGTGTTGGAGTAGCCACGCGGCACTGAGGGCAGTAGAGCAGGGACGCGTTAAGCGATTTGAACTGGTCTACCTGTTGAGGAACGCCTGGTTTAGGCCGAGTCATCCTGGGGGACATGCCTGGTGGCCAAGCTTGACCGATTGGTTTACGCGAAGGTCCTTGCATGAAGGGATTGTATTCGGGCGGATCTATGGAGGTCAATCACGAGAGCGCGAATATTGAGCGGCTGGTTCACCATGAGGCGTTGGAGCTGTTCTTCGGAGGAAGCTTAGGACAGGGCCGAAGCAACCTCCAGATTCCCCGTCCTCCTTGCACCAGCCCATACACGGCAACTCCACTTAGTAAGCCATAGAACCAGGCCGAACTCCATGGCCAAAGGTCTGGAGCGTGCAACACAACGCCGAGAGCGATATGACCCCCGATCCCCATGCACAATGCGAAAATAATCCATTCTCGCATCATTATAATGATTGCCCAGGTGTCATGGGAAGCGAGGAGTGAAACTGGCACGCGAGACCAGCATCGAACACGCCAGCGCTATACCGCTGGCGTCTTGGCCGACTCTATCTCCGTTGCTGTAATCAGGCTCGACAGATAATCGGCAACAAAGTTGAGGGCTTCCTCACGGCCATCTGCCCGACGCCCCTTTTCTCGGCGCTGGACTGACAATTCGTGATCGAGGTCTGACTTGACCTCTGTGAGCACCCGCTGAAGGGATGAGGGGGTCAAATTCGCATCCATGTCTTCGAGCTCTTGGCAGCGATCAAGGACCCAATTCAATCCTTCGATGCGTCCGGAATAATGCTCCTGCTCACCCGTGTCAATCCGTGACATCGTGGTCGCAAATGTCTGGGCCTCATAAATCAGATTGTAAAAGCTGGTCACGGCTCGCTGTAGGGTAGGATTCATGTCGCTCCTTTGCGCAAGTTATTAACCACTCGATTATACATGAGAAAGCTCAGGCGACAAGGAAAAAGTTATGGTGCTAGGTAAACAGGAGAGAGTGAAACTCGTTCATGAAACCGTAATAGAGAGGGGCGAAATCTTTCAGACTATCGGGGCTGGTTTCTTTGAGGCGCTTGAAGAAAAATACCTGTGCTCGCGGGTCCAACTGTTCCAGTAGATGGCTCAATTGAGCCATGGTGTAACTGCCGGTCGGGACACTGAGGACATAGTGGACGAGGCGCTCGACAAATTGCTGAGCGATATACTCGCTGGCGAGGTAGCCATCCGGGAGTTTCCCTGAAGCCAGAAACTCGCCGAAGGGTATCGCTTGCGCAGCAAATGGAGTTGATTGCTGCTGAGGAGAGGTCACGCCGATGGCATCCTAGCTTGTAATGGAAAACCGTTCGAATACTCTTACAACTCTACTGGACCACCTATGGCGCGTCAAGTGCGCAAAAGGAGCATTCAAGGCCTGAGCCGAAAGACCGGCGGCGATTCAAAGGGCCTTTCAAACAGAAGGGGCGAAGTGCCGTTCGGCACTTCGCCCCCCTGCTAACACGAGACCCTAGCTGAAACTTACAGCCAGGTTACGCGCTCGGCCGGCCGAATGTAGATCGGCTCTTCGACCTGAATACGCGCCACTTCCTTGCCAGACTTGTTGAAGCCCAACACGGTATCGTTGTACATCTCGAAACGCTTCCCGTGGATCTGGGTCTCAAACACTTTCGGACCAGGAATGACATCGTACCGGAAGATGATCTGCTGGCTGGCTCTCCACAACTGGAGGACCGCCAACAGCTCACGGCTCGGCACGAGATACTTCTCGATGGCGTTGTCGACGCCCGGGCCAAACATCTGACGGGCATAGCCACGAGGGCTGTGCCGCGGTGGGATGTAAAAGCCGTTGGGCTCGGTGCCCCACTGTGGATACAATGGGAGCGCCACCTGCTCCACGCGAATCGCGTAGTAGAGCGGGTGCCACCGGTCTTCCGCCCACAGGCCGTCTTCGCCGATGCGCATCAGGCTCTGCATCCGGATCTTTCCGACGCAGGCTGCCATACAACGCGTTTCCATCGGCTCGCCGCCCGTCAACGGGTCTTTCCCTTCGATGCGCGGATAACACGCAATGCACTTTTCAGACACGCGTGTGGTTCCACGATACATCGGCTTCTTGAATGGGCACTGCTCCACGCACTTCTTGTACCCGCGGCACCGGTTCTGGTCGATCAACACGATCCCGTCTTCGGGTCTCTTGTAGATCGCCTTCCGCGGGCAGGCTGCCAAGCAGCCTGGATACGTGCAGTGGTTGCAAATCCGCTGGAGATAGAAAAAGAACGTTTCATGCTCCGGCAGACTGCTGCCCGTCATCTTCCACGGTTCGTCCCGTGAGAATCCGGTCTTGTCGACGCCTTCCACCAGGGCGCGCATCGAAGTCGCCGTATCCTCATAGATGTTCACGAACCGCCACTCTTGGTCCGTCGGAATGTAGCCGATCGCCGCCTGGCCCACTTTGGCGCCCGCGTCGAAAATGGTCATCCCTTCGAACACGCCGTACGGCGCATGGTGCTTCCGTCCGACACGAACGTTCCACACCTGGCCGCCCGGATTCACCTGCTCGATGAGCTGGGTGATCTTCACATCGTAGAACTGTGGGTACCCGCCGTACGGCTTGGTTTCCACGTTGTTCCACCACATGTATTCCTGTCCCTTCGAGAAGAGCCAGGTGGACTTGTCTGCCATCGAACAGGTCTGACAGGCCAAGCACCGGTTGATATTGAACACAAAGGCAAACTGCCACTTCGGATGCCGTTCCTCGTAGGGATACAGCATCTTCCGTCCCAGTTGCCAGTTATACACTTCAGGCATTGTCAATCCTCCTTCTGGTCATGATCAGTTAGTTCGTGATTCTCATCAGCTAGACATCGTGTTCAAGCTGCAAGCTACTTACGTTCTTACACCTTGATCTTGATGTGTTCGCCCTTGAGCCACTTGATCATGAACTCGTTCTCTTGGCCCGGCGTAAATCCGGTCCGGACCGGCTCCCATGGACCACGAGCGCCGATGCCGCCGTCTTCCGCCTTGGTGATGCGGATTAGACATTCCTTCGGCACCGTGTTGATCGCATGGTGGTCGACCTGGTAGCCCCACTTGAACTTCCAAGCGATGGCATGTTTACCAGGCAGCGAGTCAGTCTGGTGCATCGGCATCAACCAGTTCCGGGTAAAGGACTGTTGGGCCCCATACCGGAAGTTGGACTGATAGCCGGTGTCCACCGCAATGGCGCGTCCGTCTGGGCGCGTCTCGTGGCCTTTGACCGACTTCGGCGTGGCCACGTACGGTGCGTGCTTCGACATCGTCACGTGGTACGGATAGGCCGGGTTGTACTTCGCGCGGATCATCAGACGCGCTACCTTATAGTACGGATCCGAAGGCTTCCAGCCGCGATAGGGCCGGTCCACCGGGTTACCGTCTACATAGACGTAGTCACCGTCGTTGATACCGCGGTCTTTCGCTGCCTGCGGGTTGATGTGCAACTGGTGTTCGCCGACACCAGGCGTCCGCTTGTCCATGCGGTACGGATCGCCGAAGTTCGACTCATAGATCTGCACCCAGTCGTTCACCGACCACTGACTATGCACCCGATGCCGGGTCTTCGGAGTCACGCAGTAGAACTGGTACCCCTTCTCCCACAACGGGTTGCTGTGCCGCTTGATTTCCTGCCACGGCAACTTGATGTTACGCACCGTCTTGTCGTCATGGTGCTGCGCCGTGATCGGAATCCCGTAGTCGTCCGGACGGACGTACGGGTTGCTCGTCATGATGGCGTTCGGCAGATACGGTGTCGCTTCTGTTCCCTCACGGTGAGAGATGAAGTTTTCGCCGTATTCGATCGCCTCTGGCTCGGTCCGGTAGTTTTCGTACCGGCCGGTCCGCGTCCACATGGGCTTCGACTCGTTGGTCTCTTCCCAGAATGGCGTACGCGGGTAGGTCCGAACCATGACCATCCAGCCCTTCTCCGACTTCAGCATGACGTCCGCGCTGTAGCCGTAGAACGTGCTGGAGGCATCGAGCATGCGCTGCGCATAGACGTCCACGCGGTTCTCGTAGACGAACTTGAAGTAATCACGCATACGCTTGTCGCCGGTCATGTCCGACAACTTGGCCGCAACGCCTGCGAAGGTATCGAGGTCGTTACGCGTGTCGTACAAGGGCCGGATGCCGCCCTTCCAGATCTGCACCCACGGATTGGAGACCGTGACGGTCATTTCTGGATAGGTGAACTCCATCCACGAGTTCGCCGCGAAGGCGATATCGTTGTGGTTCACGTCCGAGGTCATCTCGATGTCCTGAGTGATCAGGGTCTCGATGTTCGGATCGACGTTGCGCACCATGTCATAATGGTGTTTGGCGTTGTTGAGCACGTTCACGTTGACGACCCAACGGAACTTGCTCGGAGTCGGCATGTGCGTCTTGCCCGTGAACACCTTGCGCCCGTACTTCGGGGTGCTGACGATCAGGGCAGTGTCGCCGTGGTTCCAGTAACCGACTTCCTCGCCGTAGTAGTACGACTTGGTCTTGATTTCCTTACCATGCGCGTTCGGATCCAACGTGATGTTGAATGGATCCTCACCCGTGTGCACGGCAATACCAGCACCGGACCAGGGCGTTGCCGTCCAGGTTCCAGCCTTGTAGTTACCGGCCCAGGTATGCTGCCCGGTGCCGAACTTCCCGACGTTGCCGGTGACGATGAGCACCATCGCGGCGCCGCGGGAGTTGATGGTCTGATGGAAGTAGTGGTTCGTGCCTTCGCCGTTATGGATGGCGGCAGGCTTGATCGAACCTGAGTCACGCGCCCAACGAACCAGGAGGTCCTTTGGCGTCCGGCAGATCTGATGACAGGTGTCCAGGTCGTAATCCTGGAAGTGCACCAAGTACATCTGCCACACCGGCATCGCGTCGATTTCACGACCATTGAGCAACTTCACCCGGTAGGTGCCGGTGAGGGCTGCGTCGATACCACTGTTCTGATAATGCCAGCCGACCTGCTCGCGGTGGAGCGGCACAGCTGCCTTCTTGTTCAAATCCCAGACCATCATGCCGCCGAGCCGCTCGACCTGCTCCGGCTTCAATGATTGGACCCGGCCCGAATAGCTCTTCGAGAAATCCGGGAATTTGTAATCCGCCACCACATCGCGCGGATCCAGGAACTGCAGGGTGTCCGTGCGGACGAGCACCGGCGAATCGGTGTACCCCTTTAAGAAGTCCACGTCGTGCATGTTCTCATCGACGATGATCTTCATGGCGCCCAAGAAAATGGCACCGTCCGACGCGGGCCGGAGCGGCATCCAGTAGTCGGCGCGATACGCGGTTGGGTTGTATTCAGGCGTAATGACGACCACGCGGGCGCCACGCTCGATACATTCCAACTTCCAGTGCGCTTCCGGCATCTTGTTCTCGACGAAGTTCTTTCCCCAGCTGGTGTTCAGCTTGGAGAAGCGCATGTCGGAGAGGTCGATGTCGGAACCCTGGGCGCCGCACCACCAGGGGTGGGCGGGGTTCTGGTCGCCGTGCCAGGTGTAGTTCGACCAATAACGGCCGCCCTGGGCCTGATCCGGGCTGACTTTGCGAATCCAGGTGTCCAGCAACGCATTGACGCCGCCGTTCATTCTGGTGTTGCCCATCTTGCCGATGATGCCGAGGACCGGCATACCAGCACGATGCTTGAAGGTCCGGGTACCCGCGCCCTTCATCATTTCGATCATTTCTGGCGCATAGCCCTGCTCACGCAGACGACGGGCGCCGGCTTCACCGCTATACCGCGTCGCAATGATGATCATCGCCTTGGCGGCATAGGTGAAGGCCGTATCCCAGGACACACGCAGCATGTCGTCCAGGAAGCGGCTATCGAACTTGTACTTGCGCTTCGTTTCTGGCGTCAGCTCCGGGGAGCCGGCATCCATCCATTCCTTCCAGCCCTTCCGCATCAAGGGACCCTTCAAGCGATAGGGGCCATAGACGCGGCGATGGAAGGTAAAGCCCTTCAAACACATGCGCGGGTTGTGCGCAAACGTCCCGCGGTTGCCGTAGAGATCTTCATACGTCTGGTGGTCGTAGTTCTGCTCGACCCGCATGACGACGCCGTTCCGGACGAAGGCCCGGATGCGGCAGGCATGCGTGTCGTTCGGGGAACAACACCAGGTAAACGACGAATCGTAACGGTACTGGTCGTGATAGACCCGCTCCCACGACCGATCCGGATAGTCCCCTAACGGGTTCCCGACTTCAATGACCGGCTGGAGCGCGGTCAACGCCAGGACTTTGTCCGCCACCGCGACTGCGGCGACCGTCCCCACGGAGACTTTTAAGAACTGCCTACGTGACAAAAACATGGGTAACACCTCCTAAGAGTTGAGGGCTTCAATAAGCCCACGCGACTTCACTGACGCACAGCGGAACGTTCAGACCACCCCCCTTCCTTCAGAGCGATAAGTGATGCCAGAAAACAGAATAATCGAATAGTTTTCGAACGATGTATCGGACGAACTTGTCGATTTATTATGAATGCCAGGCATCATGGGCCTCCTAAGTTCGCAATATTCACACCAACTGAAGGAAACAATACGTCTATGAATAGTCAATTCAAGTAGTTGATATATATTATAAATATTGAATTTTATGGGCCTTCTAAATTGCGACTGATCTTCGCATGTGGGTACTTGCCGTACCACTTTCTCAAAACCAAACTGTGACCATGCGTAATATATATATAAATCAATGTCTTGCGTTAACATGCCAAGTGCTACTTTTTGGTAGCACTTCGGAGAGGTTGTAACGAAGGTAACGGGGGAAGGAATGATGTTGCTCCGGTCGCTTGACAGTCTCGTTCCTACTCAGTAGAATCCCACCCCTTGCACCGACTGTGATTGGGCGGGAATAGCTCAGTGGTAGAGCATCGCCTTGCCAAGGCGAGGGTCGCGAGTTCAAATCTCGTTTCCCGCTCCAATTTTACTGTCGGTCGCGTCCTAGATACTTCCTCAGAGATATTCCATCAACTGATGCTCAGGCCCCGACACCCCATCTTTTTCACTGTTCTCTGATAGACCTAACTCTCCGTCAAAACTATTCAACAGCCTGCCGACACAGGTACCGCTTCGCTGTTTTATCGATATGCCGTGAGGTCATCCCAGATGAGGGAGCGCAGGACGTCCAGCTGGCGGGCATGTACTTACCGGGAGAGAATGTGTAATGGATACAGGGTTCTAGCCATGCTGAATCAAAGTCGTGAAAACCAGTCTATTAGTTTGGCTTGTTAGTGGATTGTACGCAGGATGGATTGCAGTCGTCCTACTTGTTCGGCTGCGCGGGATAGCTCTTCCGGCAGGAGAGGGACTCGACTAAATCGTCCCTGATAATAGAGAGCAGTCACGTCCGCCACCACAGGCCCGGCCTCCTCCCATTTCCGCTCCACCTGTCTGGAAAACTCAGCGGCAGTAACGGCTGGAAGCTTGGCCATGCCCTTCTTTTCCAACGTACGAAGCATGCGGGCATAGAGCTGCACGATCGCATGCTGTGAGGGCGCAATCGAGAGATGCATACTGGCCCAGAGGCCTATCCTGTCCCGGAGTATAAGTAGGAGCAGGGCCAAACTCACCACCACCATTCCCGTAATAAGCTCC
>VFKF01000277.1 GCA_009885705.1 Nitrospira sp.
AACGATCATGACGGCAAGCACAAGCCGGTGCATATACAGATTCTCTCCCTCTTTAATCACGACATCCATTCCAACGACCCGCACACAACCTATTCCTGCACACCCAGCCACCGTAAGAACGCCATCATCGGGCACCAGCCAGTGAAGGCAGACTGGATCTGGTTCACCGCCACAAACACGGCCAGATAGTTCCAATAGGGATGGACGCTGGCCCCGAGGACAACCGCCAGCAGCACAACAAGCCCGGCAATCAGCCGCAACCATTCATTGAGTTTCATCGAATCACCTCCCGGTTTACGATACCTGTATGATCGACGGGAGCAAGAAAGGATTCAGCGGTCGTACAATACATAGCCCGCAATGATTTCGCCCCCTTATACAGACTCGACATTCTCAGCAGAATCCTCCCGAATGTACCTGATATAAGAGGCCCTGCCACAATAATTTTCCACTGCAGCGGTAACGCCTGGCCATTTATCCCGTCTAACAGGTAGAACCGATCAGGCGAAGGGCACCATGCGTCGATTACACAGCCTCCATCTCCCCCTGTCCCCTGCCGGAGACCTCTGCCGTTTCGCCTCGTTCCTCCTGATGCTCGGTCTCCCGGGTATGGCCTCCATTGCTCTCGCTGCCGACGAGACCAGGCCGCTGAGTTACATTCAATTCCAACTTCAGCGTCCGCTGGACATTCCCTCTGAGCGGCTGGAGCGCCCACGGCGGACGCCTCCCGCTCCCACACAACCGATCAACCTGAATACGGCATCGAGCGAGCAACTCGTTGCCTTGCCCGGCATCAATGCCGCTCTCGCCCAGCAGATCATTGCGGGTCGGCCCTATCGCGACAAGACAGATCTGCGAGAGAGGCACATTCTGTCGGACGATGCGTACGACCGGATCCATAGCCTCCTCACCATCGAGTGAGACTCGCCTGACAGTCCCGCATCAATAGACCACGTGCCGGTAAAAAATCTTCTTGGCGAACTCGGCCGCTCCCACATAGGCGATCACGATGCAGAGCAAGGCCGCCAGGAACGATGCCGGTAACGGCACAAACCCCAGCGGCCCGCGCAGCGGCGTATAGGGCAAGAGCAGCGTCAATCCTACGATCGCCAGCGTCGCAACCAGCAGACCACGGCTCGGCTTGCTGCGCATGAACGGCCGACGACTCCGCACGACCAACACGATGACCGACGCGGAGATCACCGACTCCACGAACCACCCGGTCCTGAATTCCTCGACGCCGGCTTGAAGAAACCACAGCAGCACGCCGAACGTCAGATAGTCGAAGATGGAACTCACCAGGCCGAACGTCAGCATGAACTTTCTGATGAACGCGATATTCCACCGCCTGGGACGATCGATGAGTTCCTCGTCCACGCGGTCGCCGGCAATGGTCATTTCCGGAATGTCGGTCAGGAGATTCGTCAATAGAATTTGCTTGGGCAGCAGGGGCAGAAAGGACAGAAAGAGCGAGGCCCCCGCCATGCTGAACATGTTGCCGAAGTTCGCGCTGGTCGCCATAAAGACGTACTTCAATGTATTGGCGAACGTCCTCCGCCCTTCCTGCACTCCCTCAACGAGGATGCTCAGATCCTTTTCCAGTAACACGATATCCGCCGCCTCTTTCGCCACGTCCACCGCACTCTCGACGGACACCCCGACATCCGCCGCATGCAACGCCGAGGCATCGTTGATGCCGTCGCCCCCGTAGCCGACGACGTGACCTGCCTTTTTCAAGGCCAGGATGATCCGTTCTTTCTGATTCGGCTCGACCTCGGCAAATACATGAACATCGTTCACGCGCGACACCAACGCTTCGTCGCTCATCTTCCGCAAATCATCGCCGGTTAACATCTGTCCATTCGACAAACCGATCGCCCGTCCGACATGGGCCGCGACGAGACGATTGTCACCAGTCACGATCTTCAACGTGACACCCAGACCCTTGAGACGACCGACTGTCTCCGGAACATCGGCCTTGATGGGGTCTTCGAACACCAGGAATCCCAGAAATGTCATGGCGGACTCATCGTCTTTGCTGATGCCCTCTCGCGCAGCCATCTCCCGAATGGCAAGCCCAAGCACCCGCCATCCCTGAGCCCCCCACTGCGCCATCTGCGATTCGATGGCATTCCGCACAGCAGCCAACTCGACCACCGTGCCATCCGCATTCTCCGCGGTTGAACAGACCGCCAACACATTCGCCAGGGCCCCTTTGGTTACCAATAGATGGGCC
>VFKF01000397.1 GCA_009885705.1 Nitrospira sp.
CGGTGATCGGATTCGGCGGGCGAGCCTCGCTGATAGGCGGAGACTTTCGGACCGGCACCGATCGAGTCGCCGGCGCGGCGCGCAAGTTTGGCAGCGACTACTTTTTGAATCTGCAGGGAGATGAGATTCCGCTTCAGCCGGACTTGCTTTCGGATCTCATCGAACCTTTCATCAAAAGCGGCGAGGGGATGGGTACGCTGAAACGTACCATCGATTCCACGGACGACCTGCACAATCCCTCAGTGGTGAAGGTGGTGACCGATCAGGCCGGCAATGCCCTGTATTTTTCGCGCGCACCGATCCCCCTGGTGCGGGACGATTCCAGCCGCCAGGCCGTCGGAGGGTTGCATTACATCCATCTCGGTCTGTACATCTACCGGCGCGACACGTTGCTGAAGTTGGCGGCTCTTCCCACTGGACGATTGGAAGATGCGGAAAAGCTCGAGCAGTTGCGTGCGTTGGAGAACGGCATTCCGATCAGAGTGTGGGAAACCAAACATGCATCCCTGCGGGTGGATACACCGGAGGATGTCGGCCCGGTGACGGAAAAGCTTCAACAGTTTGACGACATCAAGAAGGAATTGGGTTTATTGAAGCAGGCTCCACCCAAGTCTTAATGGTGGCAAACGTGTCAGAATTTTACGATCCGACAAGATGGGGGCCACGATGAGCAAGTTCATTTTTGTCACGGGCGGAGTGGTCTCCTCCCTGGGGAAGGGGCTCGCCTCAGCCTCCATCGGCAACCTGCTCGAAAGCCGGGGGTTGAAGATCACGTTCCTCAAGCTCGATCCCTACATCAACGTCGATCCCGGCACGATGAATCCCTATCAACATGGGGAAGTCTATGTGACGGATGACGGAGCGGAAACGGATCTGGACCTCGGTCACTATGAACGGTACACGTCCCTGACCCTGACTAAAGAAAATAACTACACGACCGGCCGAATCTACCATTCGGTCATCAGCAAAGAGCGCCGCGGCGACTATCTCGGCGGGACTGTTCAGGTGGTGCCTCATGTGACCGACGAGATCAAGCAATGCATCATGCGTATCTCGCAGGGGATCGATGTGACGATCGTGGAGATCGGCGGCACGGTCGGCGATATCGAGAGTTTGCCGTTTCTTGAAGCGATTCGGCAGATGCCTTATGACGTGGGCCGTGAGAACGTGCTCTATGTCCATCTCACGCTGGTGCCCTACATCGGAGCGGCGGGAGAGCTGAAGACCAAACCGACGCAGCATTCCGTCAACAAGCTGCGGGAGATCGGTATTCAGCCGCATATCCTCCTTTGCCGGACTGATCGGTATCTGCCGCCGGAACTCAAGGCCAAGATCGCCATGTTCTGCAACGTCGAAAAAGATGCGGTGATCACCGCCAAGGACGTCGATACGATCTACGAAGTGCCGATCGTATTCCGGAAGGAAGGGTTGGACGAGCTGATCGTGCGCTTGCTCCATCTCGAGACCGGTCCTCCGAACCTGCGCGAATGGGATGCCATGGTCCAGAAGATCAAGCATCCCAAGCATGAAGTCTCCGTCGCGCTGGTCGGCAAGTATGCCGGATTGAAGGATTGTTACAAGAGTCTCTCGGAATCGCTTGTCCATGGCGGCGTCGACCATGAAACGAAGGTGAACATCGAGTGGATCGAGTCGGAGGAGATTGAACGGCAAGGGACCGAGCGGATCCTACGCGAGGTCGATGGTATCCTGGTGCCAGGCGGGTTCGGTGCGCGCGGGATCGAAGGAAAAATCGCCTCGATTCGCTACGCCAGGGAGCATCAGATTCCGTTTTTCGGCCTCTGCCTTGGTATGCAATGCGCGACGATCGAGTTCGCACGGAACGTCGCCGGCTTGGCCGGCGCCAACAGTGCGGAATTCGATGCGGCCTCCCCCTATCCCGTCATTCATTTGATGTCGGATCAACAGTCCGTTAGCGACAAGGGCGGGACGATGCGGCTCGGGTCTTATGTCTGTAAGCTTGGGGAGGGAACCCTTGCCCAAAAGATGTACGGAGTGAGCGACGTGCGGGAACGCCATCGGCACCGGTACGAATTCAACAACGCCTACCGTGAACAATTGATCGCCAAAGGCCTTGTCCTGAGCGGACTCTCGCCGGACGGTCGGCTCGTCGAGATCGTCGAATTGAAAGACCACCCGTGGTTCCTGGCGACGCAATTCCATCCGGAATACAATTCTCGGCCCCACCGCCCGCATCCTCTCTTTAGTGGTTTTGTGGGGGCCGCGTTACGCCGCAAATGCGGCCACTGAGGTGAGATGCTGAAACCGGCTTTCAGCTTCGTTCCCTGCCTTCGCCGAAGGCTTCGCGCAGGCAGGTCGGGTCGACAAAATCCTCAACGTACCCCTGAGGGTACGCTTCCGGCTTTGTCTCGCCTGCGGCCTCGTTGAAAATCCGGTTTGAGCATCTCACGGGAGACAAGATTAGGAAATTCATGGCACACGAAGTTCACATCGGTTCCTTCACAGTTGGGGCTGGGCATCGGCCGTTTTTGATTGCCGGGCCTTGTGTCATCGAGAGCGAACAGCTCGTGCTGGAGACGGCAGCGCGTATCGCCGAGATCACCACGTCTCTGGGCATCCCCTATATTTTCAAGGCGTCCTTCGATAAGGCCAACCGGACATCGATCACGTCCTATCGTGGGCCTGGTCTTGAGCAGGGCCTGGCGATTCTGAAGAAGGTGAAGGATCAGTTGGGTCTTCCCGTCTTGACGGACGTTCATACCGAAGAGCAGGCGACCGAGGCGGGTAAGATCGTGGACGTGCTTCAGATTCCAGCCTTTCTCTGTCGGCAGACGGACTTGCTCATCGCGGCCGCAAAAACCGGAAAAGTGGTGAACGTCAAGAAGGGGCAGTTCCTCTCGCCGCAAGAAATGGGCAATGCGGTCAAAAAAGTCGAAGAGTCAGGAAACAAGCGGATCGTCCTGACTGAACGGGGCTCGTCGTTCGGGTACAACAATCTCGTCGTCGATATGAGGTCCTTCCCGGTCCTTCGGAGTTTCGGCTATCCGGTGGTGTTTGACGCCACGCACAGTGTGCAGTTGCCGGGCGGCGGGGGAACAAAATCTAGCGGCCAGCGCGAATTTGTCGAGCC
>VFKF01000126.1 GCA_009885705.1 Nitrospira sp.
AGGCTTTTCTGCGATGCGCATGTTCTCTGTGGTACGCGTCAACCGTCTTGCCGATGGATGGGCCTTTGTCAAAGGGGAATTTTTGAGGGTTGCGTCTCGTCAGCGCGTTTGTAGGTAGTTTCATTTTTACTTAGCTCAGCCATCACAAGGGAGTGTATCAGATGCGCTATAGGTTGCAGTTATGCTGGAGAGAGCCATTGAAATGGCTCTGGGAGCGGAGTTGCGTAGTATTTGGAAGATGAAGGAGTGTCTAGAGAGTGGACTTGATCACGAATTGACGTATTTCTTAAACACTTGACTGGGACGAAAGGTCACGACACGGCGGGGCGTGATCCCGATTTCTTCACCCGTTCGAGGATTTCGACCTTTCCGTGCCCCTTTGCTGCGCACCACAAAGTTTCCAAATCCGGCAATCTTAACCGACTCGCCCTTATGCAGCACATCCTTCAGCATATTCAACACAAGTTCGACAATATCTGCGGCTTCGTTCTTTGAAATACCGACCTGCTTGTAGATTTCGTTCGCGATATCCGCTTTCCTCATACTTTCCCCTCCGATGCCTCTACAAGCCTCTCGAACGGTCGGCGCTCTGCCCGACTCGCCCAATGGTCAGTTTCGCTATAAGTTACGTGAGGTTAGGGGTGCTGTCAAGGACAAATATGCAAGACTCGCCGGTATTCATGAGTCTTTGGACAGCAACTTGTACTCAATGCTGTCTGCCAGCGCTTGCCAGCTTGCTTCCATGATGTTCTCGGATACACCGACGGTGCCCCATTTATCCTTATGATCGCCTGATTCGATCAATACCCTAACCTTGGACTCGGTCCCACGATTGGCCGACAACACGCGCACTTTATAGTCGAGCAGTTTGACTTCCCGGAGTTGGGGGTAGAATTTCTCCAACGCTTTCCGCAACGCATGATCAAGCGCATTGACCGGCCCAGCCCCAACCGCGGCCGCTTGTTCCACCACGTCGCCGACCTTCACCATCACTGTGGCTTCCGACGATGACGCGCCATGGTCTTGTTTTTTTTCGATAATCACCCGAAAGCCCAGGAGTTGAAACGGCGGCTTGTGGGTTCCCATCGCTTTTCGCATCAGCAACTCGAAGGAGCCTTCTGCCGCCTCAAATTGGTAGCCCTGACTTTCACGCTCCTTCAGCACATCGATCAATTCCTGCAACTTGGCGTGACTCTTGTCCAATTTGATCCCATAGGCCTCGACTTTCTCGAGCAATCCACTCCGACCAGCCGCATCAGACACCAACATACGCTGGCGGTTCCCGACTAACCCGGGAATCACATGTTCATAGGTGGCGGCATTCTTGAGTACCGCATGGATATGGATCCCGCCCTTATGGGCAAAGGCCGAATCTCCCACGTACGGCTGATGCGTGTTAGGCATGAGGTTCGCGATTTCAGTCACGAATCCAGACACCCGCTTGAGATGGCTCAACCGCTCTCCCAGCACCACCCGTTTCATCTTCAGTTCAAGATTGGGAATGATCGAACAGAGATTGGCATTGCCGCACCGTTCGCCAATCCCGTTAATCGTTCCTTGTACTTGCAGGACACCGGTTTCGATCGCCACCAGGGAGTTCGCGACCGCCATTTCACAATCGTTATGCGCGTGAATCCCCAACGGCACGGCACATTCCCGCCGAACGATCTGGCAAATCTCTTTGATCTCCCAGGGCATCGTCCCGCCATTGGTATCGCAGAGAATTACCCGTTCGGCGCCGGCGGCCACCGCTTGGCGAATCGTCTCCAGCGCATAGTCCGGGTTCGTCTTGTATCCGTCGAAAAAATGCTCCGCGTCGTAGAACAGACGCCGACCTTTGGAGCGAAGATGGGACACTGAATCGCTGATGATTTCAAGGTTCTTCGCGAGGGAAATCCCGAGCGCATCGGTGACGTGTAATGACCAACTTTTCCCGAAGAGCGTGATGACCTTGGTCTCAGCATCCAACAATGCCTTGATATTAGGGTCGGCCTGTACCGTATTGCTGGCTTTTCTGGTCGACCCGAATGCCACGACTGTCGCCGCCTGCAACGGGATCGTCTTGATCATCCGGAAGAATTCGATGTCTTTGGGATTTGCGCCAGGCCACCCGCCTTCAATGAACTGGACGCCAAGCCCATCCAACTGTTGCGCGACTCGAACCTTGTCTTCTACCGAAAAACTGACATCCTCGGCCTGCGCTCCGTCCCGTAATGTGGTGTCATAGATTTCCAATACCGCCGGCTTTTCGGCAGGAGAAGACAGACCGGAGGATGAGGAAGCGCCAGGCTTGCCTTGTGAGGATCGTGACTGAGGTGTTTTTCGAGCCATAAAAAAGGTACGGGAGCAGGACAATCCTGACTGAGACTCACAGCATCAATAGTTCGTTACTTCACGGCCCGGTCCGCGGCCAACGGCTGATCCAACCCGAAGGCGGTATGCAGTGAACGCATGGCGAGCTCCACATACTTTTCATCGATAACACAGGAGATCTTGATCTCCGACGTGCTGATCATCAGAATATTCACCCCTTCCCCCGACAACACATCGAACATCTTGGCCGCGACGCCCGAATGGGAACGCATGCCGACACCGACCAGCGAGACCTTCGCAATCGCCTCGGTCACGGCGACCGATTTGGCATCGATCCCTTTTGCCACGTCCTGAATCAGCGGCAGCGCTTTCTTGATGTCGACCCGTGGAATCGTGAAGGAAATATCGGTCATGCCAGACTGGCCCATATTCTGGATGATCATATCGACATTAATGTGGGCCTTCGCCACCGGCCCAAAGACTTTTGATGCAATACCCGGCTTATCCGGCACGCCCACGATCGTGATTTTCGCCTGATTCCGATCGCCGGTCACACCCGACACCGCGACCGCTTCCATGTCCTCATCTTCACGCGTCACGAGCGTCCCCTTTCCTTCTTTGAAACTAGAATTCACCTCCACCGGCACATTGAACTTTGCGGCAAATTCGACGGAGCGGCTCTGCAGCACCTTGGCACCCAGACTGGCCATTTCCAACATTTCCTCATAGGAAATCTTGTCGATGCGTTGAGCCGCAGGCACGATATTGGGGTCCGATGTATAGACACCATCGACGTCTGTAAAGATGATGCACCGATCGGCTTTCAGCGCCGCGGCTAACGCAACGGCCGTGAGATCGGAGCCTCCACGTCCCAGCGTCGTGACATCCGACTGCTCGTTGATCCCTTGAAAACCGGCAACCACCGGGATCACCCCGTTGAGCAGAGCCTCTCGAATTCGATCGGCGCTCACCCTGGTAATCCGTGCTTTCGTATGGGCACTGTCGGTCATAATCCCGACTTGACGGCCTGTAAACGATTGGGCATCGAGTCCCCTGGCCCGCAAGGCCATCGCCAATAAGGCAATCGTCACCCGCTCTCCGGTCGACAACAGCATGTCGAGCTCGCGATCGTCCGGAAGCGCAGTCACCTCATGCGCCAACCGAAGCAGCCGATCCGTTTCGCCGCTCATCGCGGACAGCACCACCACGACACGATGGCCATCCTTCTGTGCTCGCTCGACCCGTTCGGCCACACAACGGATCCGCTCGATCGTACCGACGGAGGTCCCTCCATATTTCTGGACAATCAGCGCCACGGTCGTCAGGATCCTTTTGCGAATAAACGCACGATGAACTTCGTCGCATCACGAGGCGGCACGGCCGAAGCCTGAGCATCGGCTTCGATAAATCTCCTCCCGGCTCCCACAGAGGAAGCCACCGTACTGTCACAATAAGCGAAAAACCCGGGACCGTCTGCCGCCGGACCTTGCTGTACGTTGCCGGAATCGCACAAGACCACGATACGATGGGAGCCCAATTTGGCCAGCCCGTCGAGCAGCGGCCCGACCAGCTCGCGATCGACCGCTTCGATCGCCTTCACCTTCGCTGCGACATCCGACCCGTAAAGCACCTCGTCAGGCAACTCCACATGCACGTAGGCAAAGTCTTTTTTGACGAGTTCTTCCAGAGCAACCGCCGCCTGGGTACGAAGATCTCCACCGGCCAATCGCGAGCCATCGACCACCTCAAGCCCGGCCATGATGCCAAGGCCGCGGTGAACATCGCTCTGAGAGACCACGACACCGGCCATCTTGAATCGGTCAGAAAGGCTTGGCCAGAACAGGGCACGGCCTTCGCCCCAGAGCCAGAGACAATTGGCCGGCTTCTGTCCCGCCGCACTCCGTTCTTCGTTGAGGGGATGATCGCGCAAAATCTGAAACGACGCGTCCATGAGCTTCCAGAGAAAGTCCGCTCCTTCTCCCGTCGGCAAGGCTTCGGCAATCGGTCGACCAACCAATAGTTGTGGATCCGTACAGACGGCTCGTGACTTCCCATTGCCCCATACCATGAGATGACGATGGCCTAATCCTGGATAGAACTGAATCATCTCAGACCCAAGCTGCTCATTGATCGCCTCGATCAATTCGCGAGCCTCTTCAGTCGAAATCAGACCGGCGGTCGCATCGTCCATCACCACATGCGGCCCCAGTTTTTTGATCTCGTTTAATCCACCCTTGCTCCCGGACTGCACGTCTGCCCGCAACGTGACCATCGTACAGCGATAGGCCACATCCTGTTCGCCCACGGCAACCCCCAAACTGGCTGCTTCAAACGGGCCGGGACCTTGGTAGTATTTCTTGGGGTCGTACCCGAGGATGGCCGTCCCCATCAATCCGCTCCCACGCCGATGATGCTCAGGCGACGAGGCCAGGAGTCCAAGCTCCCCGGCTTGCGCAAGGCGATCGAGGTGAGGAGTTGAGGCCACCTGAAGAGGAGTCCGTCCGCCCAATTCCTGCCGGGGATGATCTGCCATCCCGTCGGCATGGAGAATCACATATTTCATCGAAGCCCTGCTCGCATTGTATCTACACCCTTAAAAGACGAGCGACATCCTCCCGCGTCGCTCTAACGGTTTTCGGTTGGACCGATACACTGATCGCCGTATCGGCATCTTTCAATCCATGGCCCGTCAACGTGCAGACGACGATCTCGCCTTCATGAAACCCGCCCTGCTTGTTCAACTTGATGACGCCGGCAACCGATGCGGCGGATGCCGGCTCACAGAAAACGCCTTCTGTCGCCGCCACCGCACGATAGGCGAGTAAAATCTCTTCGTCCGTCACCGAATCGATTGCCCCGGACGATTCCTTCACAGCATCCAACGCTGACTGCCAGCTAGCCGGATTACCGATTCGGATCGCGGTGGCCACCGTCTGCGGATTCTCCACGATGTGGCCCAGCACGATGGGCGCCGCACCGGACGCCTGAAACCCGATCATACGAGGCAGTCTCGTGGATTGATTGGCCACACGGTATTCCTGATACCCCTTCCAATAGGCGGTAATGTTCCCGGCGTTCCCGACCGGCAGCACATGAATGGTCGGGGCATCGCCGAGCTGATCGCAGACTTCCATCGCGGCGGTTTTCTGCCCCTCGATCCGATAGGGATTGAGCGAGTTGACCAGCTCGATGTGGTGGCTCACCGACAATTCCTTCACGATGGTCAAGGCCTGATCGAAATTTCCTTCAATCTGGATGACCGTGGCTTGATGCATCATGGCCTGAGACAACTTACCCATTGCAATCTTCCCGGCGGGAATCAAGACATAGACCGCCAGCCCAGCCCTCGCGCCATAGGCTGCGGCAGACGCCGACGTATTCCCTGTGGAGGCACAAATCACCGCCTTGGCACCGGACTCGACGGCCTTTGAAATCGCCATCGTCATACCGCGGTCCTTGAACGATCCTGTGGGATTCGCGCCTTCGATTTTGAGATAGAGGTCGATGCCGGGAGCGATCTGTTTGGCCAACCTGGTCGCCCGAATGAGCGGCGTGTTGCCTTCACCGAGCGTCACCACGGGAGTACGTTCGGTCACGGGAAGAAACTTCCGATATTCTTCGATTAAGCCACGCCAGCGTATCATCGCATCACTCGTCCTTGCCTTCGACGCGAATCAACGTCGTCGGCTCTGAAATAAATGCCATCTGATTGATCGCCCGCAACGCCGTTTGGACATCGCGCTCTGTCGCGGTATGGGTCTTGATCACGACTGGAACCGTCTGTCCTTCGCGGCGCCCCTGCTGGAGAACCGACGAGATACTGATGCCGCACCGGCCCAGTTCTCCTGCAATCTGCGACAATACCCCGGGACGGTCCAGGACCATAAACCGGAGGTAATAGAGCGAGCTAATCTCTTCCATCGGCCGCATACGAAGCGGACGCCGCTGGTCCTGCTTGAATGAGGCGGGCGGCACTCGCCCAGCCGCTCCTTGTAACTGATTACGCGCAATGGCGATGAGATCGCCGACCACCGCACTGCCGGTCGGCATAGACCCAGCACCACGGCCATAGAGCACCACGTCGCCCACCGCATCGCCGACGAGTTGAATCGCGTTGTAGACCCCTTCGACTTGGGCGATCGGAGACGAAGACGGTAGCATCGTCGGATGCACGCGGGCCTCCACTTCGTTGCCCACCAACTTGGCAATGCCGAGCAGCTTGATCGTACAACCGAACTCTTTGGCATACGCGATGTCGAGAGGCGTAATATGCGTGATCCCCTCGGTGTATACCTCTTTCACATTCACCGGCGTTCCATAGGCCAACGCCACCAGGATCGCCAGCTTATGCGCCGAATCGATACCGGCGACATCGAAGGTCGGATCCGCTTCGGCATAACCGGCCTTCTTCGCTTCGTCGAGGACCGCTTCAAAGCTCTGACCTTCGTGGGTCATACGCGAGAGAATGTAATTGGCCGTCCCGTTGATGATCCCATAAATGGATTGGATCGTGTTGGCCGCCAACCCCTCTCGCAAGGCCTGGATGACGGGAATCCCCCCTCCCACGCTCGCTTCGAAACCCAGGTCGACTCCTTTGCTGGACGCCGCGGCAAATATTTCTTCTCCGTGTATCGCCAGTAAGGCCTTATTCGCCGTGACGACATGTTTCCCGGCTGCAATGGATTCCAGAATGATGCGTTTGGCAAAGTCGCAGCCTCCGACCAACTCCACGACGATGTCGATCGAGGGATCGTTGAGAATCTGCTTCGCATCGGTCGTGAGGAGACCGGGCGGCAGGGTCAGGCCGCGGTCGCGCGTCACATCGAGATCCGCAATCCGAACGAGCTCAATCGGCACACCGACCCGACGGCTGATCAAGGCGGCATTCTCCAAGAGGATCTTCGCGACGCCTGTCCCAACTGTACCGAATCCAATGATGCCGACACCCACACGCGAGATCATTCTTCCGCCCCCCCAAGCTTCAGGGCCTTGCGAATACCACGCACGGCTTGTCTCGTGCGATGCTCGTTTTCGACAAGGCCGAAGCGCACATATTCATCCCCGCCTTCCCCGAATCCGATCCCGGGAGACACCGCCACTTTCGCCTCGCGGAGCAGGAGCTTGGAGAACTCCAACGAGCCCATCGATCGATAGGGCAACGGAATCCTGGCCCAGACAAACATGGTGGCCACTGGTTTCGTCACCTGCCATCCGATGCGATTCAGTCCGCCGACCAACACATCCCGGCGCTTCTGATAACGCAAGACCGTCTCTTTGACACATTCTTGCGGTCCATTCAGCGCAATGACGCTGGCGATCTGCAACGGCTGGAATATGCCATAGTCGAGGTAACTCTTAATCTTGGCCAGCGCGCCAACAACCTCACGATTGCCGCAACAGAAGCCCACACGCCAACCTGGCATATTGTAGGCCTTCGAGAGGGTATAGAACTCGACACCAACATCTTTCGCCCCAGGAGCTTGCAAGAAGCTCGGCGCCTTATATCCGTCGAACACTAAATCCGCGTAAGCCAGGTCATGAATAACAATCACACTATGCTCTTTGGCAAAGGCGACAATTTTCTTAAAAAATTCAAGATCCACCACGGCAGTGGTGGGGTTGTGCGGAAAATTGATGACTAAAATCTTCGGCCGCGGGAACGTCTGGCGGTAGACTCGCTGTAAGTCGTCAAAGAAGTCACTGTCCTGGCGCAGCTCGATTCCACGGACTTCTCCCCCTGCAATGATAAAACTGTACATATGAATGGGATAGGTTGGCGTCGGCGTCAGGACCACGTCGCCTGGCCCGATCAGCGCTAAGGCCAAATGCGCCAACCCTTCCTTGGACCCGATTGTCACGATGGTCTCGGTTTCAGGATCCAGGTCGACGTTGTAATTCCGCTTATACCACCCCGTGATGGCATGCCGCAGTTTGGTGATGCCGCGCGAGGCCGAGTAGCGATGGTTTTTTCCCTTCCGCGCCGCCTCAATCATCTTCTCGACGATATGGCTCGGTGTCGGTTGGTCAGGGTTGCCCATTCCGAAATCGATAATGTCTTCACCCTGTTGGCGAGCCTCAAGCTTGAGGCTCTGCACCTGGGCAAACACATATGGCGGTAGCCGTTTGATGCGATAAAATCCGTCGCCTAGTCCCATCGTATCCCTTGCCGACAATTCATGTATGCAGGAAGGCGCACCGAAACCGCCCGCCGCTCTATCAGGGGACCTATTCTAATGGCGAGGGGCGCGTCGAGTCAAATTATCCCGTGATTCTGTGGGGTTCGACATTCTAACCCTTCAAACTGACTGAACCAGCACAACACCGACTACCCCTCCCAATCCTTGCCCCTCCCAGTCAATTTCTGTTACAACTGGAACACGTTCGCACTCATCACGCAACTCAGCTTCTTCTTGCTTTACATCGCCAGAACGGAGGATCCGTGCCACGACTTGGGGTGAACATCGACCATGTGGCCACGTTGCGGCAAGCCCGTGGCGGAACTGACCCGGACCCCCTTACCGCCTCCGTGCTCGTGGAATTGGCCGGCGCCGACGGTATTGTCGTTCACCTCAGAGAAGATCGACGGCATATTCAAGATCGCGATCTTCGCCTCTTGCGAGAACTCATCCGCACCAAGCTCGATCTGGAGATGGCTGCCGATGAGACCATGGCCAAAATTGCCCTGACCATCAAACCTGATATGGTCACACTCGTCCCGGAACAGCGGCAGGAACTCACGACGGAAGGCGGCCTGGATGTGGCCGGCCACAGAGATCGTATCCAGCAGATCGTCACCATGCTCCACGATGGCGGCATTCCCGTCAGTCTCTTCATCGAACCGGATTTGGCCCAGGTCAAAGCCGCGCACAGGGTCTCAGCGGACTTCCTCGAGCTCCATACCGGTCGTTATGCGAATGCCAAACGCTCGAAAGAAGCCGATGCCGAAGTGGAAGCCATTACACAGGCCGCGAAACTCTCGTACAAGCTGGGCATGGGCGTCAACGCCGGACATGGCTTGGACTATCGCAACGTGACGCGGTTGCTGCATATTCCTGAAATCGTCGAATACAACATCGGTCACAGCATCATTGCCCGCGCGGTGCTGGTGGGCCTCGACCAAGCCGTCAGGGAAATGAAAGTATTGCTCGGGTAACCCATCGTGCCGCGGTATCACCCTCGTTCCTCCATGGACCATACGATTCGCCCTGGTCATGACATTGCGATGTAGCGAAACGATATTTCTCCTCCCCGCACCCACCCGATTCCTCATGCGGTATCGATCCCGCACGCAAGGCCACAGATGAAGATTGTGACGGGAGCCGAGATGCAGTCGCTCGATCGCCGCACGATCACCGAGGCGCATATTCCCGGTGCCGTCTTGATGGAACGGGCTGGCGAGGGCATTGTCAGGCATCTGGAAGAACACTATGGACCAGCACAAGGCAAGACCATTACCATCCTCTGCGGAAAAGGAAACAACGGAGGAGACGGATTGGTTGTGGCTCGCCTCCTGCGCCGCCGACGCGCAAAGGTACACGTGGTGCTCCTCACGCCGATCACCGAGCTCAGCCGCGATGCCACAACCATGTATCGTCGACTCGTTCGGGTTGCAGGCCGAGCCGCAACTGTTCGATTCCGCTCTGCTGACCACACACGATCCCTTCTCGCCTCCAGCGACATCCTCGTCGATGCCCTCCTTGGAACCGGCTTATCCTCCGAAGTGATCGGAACCTATCGTGAAGCCATCGAACTCATCAACGGAGCCGGAAAACCCATCATCGCCATCGATCTCCCGTCCGGTCTCCATGCCGACAACGGCGCCATCCTCGGGCACGCGATCCGCGCCACGTTGACCATCACGTTAGGCCTCCCAAAACTCGGGCTCTATGTCGGTACAGGGATTGACCGGGCAGGCGCCATCCGAGTCGTCGATATCGGCATTCCCTCTGCCTTTGTGGACGATATCGAAAGCCGGACACTACTCCTGACAAGCGACCGCGCCTTTACAACCCTTCCGGAACGCCGGCTCTCCGCCCATAAAGGGACCTTTGGCCATGCAGGAATTATTGCAGGCTCCGTGGGGAAAACCGGCGCAGCGGCCTTAGCGGCTCAAGCGGCTCTCAGAATGGGATCCGGTCTGGTGACCGTCGCCACTCCCAGCAGCGTCAACGATGTACTGGAAGCCAAGCTGCTGGAAGCGATGACCCTGCCGCTCCCGGAAACGAAAGCACGCACATTGGCTCGATCAGGACTCGATCGTGTCGCCGCCTTCATCCAGGCACGTACGGCAATCGCCATCGGCCCCGGACTCTCGACACATCCTGAGACCGTTGAACTCGTGCAATCGTTGATGAAATATCTGGATCGACCCTCCGTCCTGGATGCCGATGCGCTCAACGCATTGACCGGCCGCGTGTCGTTGTTGACCGAATGTCAGACGCCGCCCATTCTCACTCCGCACCCCGGCGAGATGGCCAGGCTCGAAGTTGATGCCACCACGCAGAGCGTCAATGCAGACCGCATCGGCACGGCCAGACGGTTTGCCAGAGAACGCGGTGTATTCGTCGTTTTAAAAGGCGCACGAACCGTCATCGCCCGCCCCGATGGGCTGGTCGCCATTTGTCCGACCGGGAATCCCGGCATGGCCACGGCTGGAACCGGCGATGTGTTGACCGGCATGATTGTCGGTTTACTGGCACAAGGGGTTCCCTCATGGGACGCCGCCTGTGCCGCCACCTATTTTCATGGGTCAGCCGGCGACATGGCCGCCCAACAACTCGGGCAGGCCGGAATGCTTGCCAGTGACCTGATTGCCCAGATTCCCTATGCGCTCCAGCGAACCAAAACGATTGAACGCCGCTAAGGTAGCCAAGGCAACAGCGCCTGCCGCTCGCCGCCGCGCCACGTCGAGCCTGCCGTGGAAGCTGACGTCCTCCTCGCACCAGCAGACCGACTGGTTAGGCCAAGTGCTCGGACGTACGTTTCGGGGAGGGGAAACGATCGCACTCTACGGACCGCTCGGAGCCGGCAAGACGGCGCTCGTTCGTGGAATCGCACAGGGTCTTGGCGCATCGCCAACGGCAGTGACCAGCCCGACCTTCGTCGTGATTCACGAATACCAGGGGCGGCTGCCACTGGCCCACATGGATTGGTATCGCATCCGCTCGCTTCGTGAACTTGAATCGACAGGTGTGATGGAGTATTTCTCTGGCCAAACCGTGACAGCCATCGAATGGGCGGACAAGGGTCTTGACCTGCTGCCGCAGGACCGGATTGAGGTGACCTTGAGTCATCGTACCGCGCAGCGCCGATCGATTCAGTTGAATGCCACAGGTCCGACGTCTGAGGATGTCCTCGCGCGAGCGCGCAAAACACATCAGGCACCACCGCACCAAGGCTCGGACAAGAAGGGGACAACGAGGTCATGATAAGGCTGATTCTGGTCGGGGTCCTGCTCCTCCTCTCCCTGGCATTTTTCCTTCAAAATCAAGAACAGGAAGTGACGCTCCGGTACTTCTTCGGTCTGCTCGAAGCTTCAACGCCGATCTACAAACCTATCCTCACGGGATTCGCGGTGGGGCTATTGGTCTCCGGCATTCTGCTCTTTCCGCCATGGGTGAGAGGCCGGATCGAACTCCGCCGAAAAACCAAAGCGCTGCAAGAGGCTGAAGTGGACTTAGAACGGCTACGCCTCTCGCTCGACAAAGTCACCGGCCGCACTCCACCCACGATGCCCGGCGAACCACAAAGAGACCGACACGATGAGTGACGCGGACGCCTCACCGTTAATGCGGCAATATCGCGAAATCAAACGCGGGTATCCCGACGCCATCCTGTTATTCCGCGTCGGCGACTTTTACGAAATGTTTTACGAGGATGCGCAGGTCGCCTCAAAACTGCTCTCCATTGCCCTCACATCTCGCGATAAATCCAGCGCCACCCCCATTCCATTGTGTGGCGTGCCGTACCATGCGGCACAGGGATATATCGCGAAGCTCCTTAGGGCCGGACGAACCGTCGCACTCTGTGAACAGGTGGAGGACCCGAAACTCGCAAAGGGGCTCGTGCGCCGAGAAGTCGTTCGTCTCTATACGCCTGGCACGTTGGTTGATACCGAATTTCTCTCTCCCGGCGAATCGCATTTCCTAGTTGCGGTGGCCTTCTCCGATACCATGGCCTCATCGGCCAAGGGACAATCCGTCATTGGGCTGGCCTGTCTGGATGTCTCCACGGGCGAGTTTTGGATGACGGAATACCAAGGGGCGCAGGCGGAAACCCAACTCTTGGATGAACTGGCTCGACTGGAACCGCGGGAAGTCTTGCATCAAGATTCCACGGCACAGGCCGGAACCTGCCTGGCTCACCTGCGTGGGCCACGCCTCTGCGCACAACCTTCATCCGCCTTTCATCCCAAAGACGCCGCGCAACTACTCCAGACACAGTTTGCGGTGCAGTCGCTCGACGGATTCGGCTGCCGCGGCCTGACCGCCGGGATTGGAGCCGCCGGAGCGGTCCTGAGATACGTTCGTGAGACCCAGCCGACCGCCTCGCTCGCGCATCTCCGCCGTCTGCAAACCCGTTGGAGCCGCGACTCCATGCATCTGGATAGCGCGACCATTCGCAATCTCGAACTCGTGCGGCCGCTCGGTTTCGGCGAGCCCCGATCGGGACAAGACCAGTCGACGGTCCTGTCGGTGTTGGACCGCACCGCGACGGCGATGGGCAGTCGCCTGTTGCGAGATTGGCTCGTCAGGCCACTCCTCGATCGAGGCGCCATTCAGGCTCGGCTGGACGCAGTCGGCGAATTGAAAGACCGGATACTACAACGGGTGTCGCTTCGGACCACGCTCCGCGATGTGCAAGATATCGCCCGTCTCAGCAGCCGCCTGACGCTCGGCGTCGCAGGACCTCGCGAGCTACTCGCACTGAAACAATCCGTCAGCGCCCTGCCGGAATTACGATCCCACCTCCAACCCTTCTCCGCTGCGCTACTGGTTGCTGTCCGTGAATCCTGGGACGATTGCCGCGATGTCCATGACGCGATTGAGCAGGCCGTCAAGCCGGATGCGCCGATGTCCCTCCGGGATGGCGGTGTGATTCTGGAGGGATACCATGCCGGAATCGACGAACTACGAAAGGCAAGCACGGAAGGCAAGGGCTGGATCGCCTCGCTGGAAGCCAAAGAGCGTGAACGAACGGGAATCGACTCGTTGAAGGTTCGCTACAATCAAGTATTCGGCTACTACATCGAAATTACCAAGACTCACCTTACCCGTGTTCCGCCTGATTACATTCGCAAGCAGACGCTGGTGAATGCCGAACGATTCATGACCGCAGAGCTGAAAGAGTTGGAAGAACGAGTCACAGGCGCTGAAAGTAAGCTGCTGGCGCTTGAGCAGGAACTGTTCGATCAGGTCCGCAGTCGTTTAGCGAACGAGGTGCCTCGCCTTCAAGCGATGGCCCAGACCGTTGCGTTGCTCGACGTCCTCGCCGGTTTGGCCGAGACCGCCGCCTTACATCGCTACGTTAAGCCCCTCGTCGATGAGAGCGGCACGATCCTCATTCGGGAAGGCCGACACCCTGTCGTGGAACAGCTCAGCAGCGATCTCACCTTCGTGCCCAACGACACGGCCCTCGACTGTGAGGGGAATAGGCTGGTGATCCTCACCGGACCCAACATGGCGGGGAAAAGCACCTACCTCCGCCAGGTCGCCCTGATCGTGTTGTTGGCGCAAATTGGAAGTTTCGTGCCGGCGACCGAAGCCCATATCGGACTAGTCGATCGAATTTTCACGCGGGTGGGCGCTTCCGATAATCTGTCCGCGGGCCAGAGCACTTTCATGGTGGAGATGATCGAATCAGCTCATATCTTAAACAGTGCGACGTCCCGCAGCTTGATTCTCCTGGATGAGATCGGTCGAGGCACCAGCACCTACGATGGACTCAGCATCGCCTGGGCCATTGCGGAACATATTCAAGACCGTCGATACGTCGGAGCCAGAACCCTGTTCG
>VFKF01000079.1 GCA_009885705.1 Nitrospira sp.
CAACACGCCTACGGACGTGGTGACGTTGTAGAGATCGAAGGTGGTCGCTGCACTGAACTTCACCAGGTAATCGTTGAGTGTCGCTGCGTTGGGGTTGAAGACCGTGCCTTGTGAAATCACGGCGCTGCCGGTATTCCTCGTGCCGACTCCGGTCGCCGCTCGGATGGCAAAGGCTGAGGCGCCGTTGGTCGTGCTGCCTCCGTTGAAGCCGAGAGCCGTCAGGCTGGTACCGCCGGTGACTTCGACCGAGGACGGCAAGCCGTTATCGGCCGAGGTGATGACGAGATGATCGGTATCGAACGTCACCGTGACGCTTTTCCCTGCCGCCAGAAGCGTCGGATCGGTGTTGATCTTGCGTTGCACGAGTGCGGCCAATCCGGAGCCGGTCACGGAGGCGGTTCCAAGCGCGATCGTGCCAGACGTGGTCCCGTCGACGCTTACCACCAGCGAATCGTTGGTCCCGCCGGTCAGCGCAATCGGCGCGGTAATGGCGACACCCGTCGCCCGCCCATGACGGCCGGTGCCGGCAAAGATCGATTGTCCCCCGGCATGTTCTGCGTTCCCCTGCTCTTGAAGCTGAAGGAGCAACTGCTTGACTTCACGGGCTCCAATCGCTCGTTCGGCCGCGCCGTTAGTGCTGTTGGCGAACTGCACGGCAAGTTCTTTGACCCTGGCGAGGGCGTTCGTAACGCTGCTCAAGGCGCTGTCGGTCAAGTCGAGACGAGTCGTGGCGACGCCGAGGTTGCGCAGATGCTGGTTCGCCTTTGCCATCGAAAACTTGGTCGCCACGATGCGGTCGAACCCATTGGCATTATCCGACGGTTTCACCACCTTCTTGCCGGTCGAAATTTGCTCTTGCGTGGCCAAGGCCTTTGCGCGGGCCCGCTGAATGTTACTGACCAGCGTGCCATAGGCCTGTTGTTCGGTGACTCTCATAGGCGTGTCTCTCCGCGTTAGCGTTTCAAGTCCAACAGCGTTTGCAGCATTTCATTCGTGATGATGATCAACCGGGAGGCGGCATCGAAGAGCCGCTGATACTTGAGCATATCGACTAGCTCTTCATCGATTGAGACGCCGGACGACTGGGCCCGGAACGATTCCAATTGCTCGTGCAAGATCGTTTGCGCATCGAGCCTGGTATCCGCGGACTGCGCGGCCACCCCCACACTCGTGGCCGCAACCCGATAGGCATCGCCGAACGTGGTGCTGCCGATCGCCGCAATGGATTTCGTCTGCAACGCGACCAGCGCAATCGCATTTGTGTTATTGCCGGGGACACCGGCACGCGTCGAAGACGCAGCCACCCTGCTGCCATTCGTCAGCGCCGTGCTGATCGACGTAGCCGTACCGGTATAAGAATTCACCGAGAACTCATCCCCTGCCACGACGGTCCCGCTCAAGACGACCTGTATGCCATCGAGCGTAAATGTTTGTGGATCGGTATAGGTTCCTGACGCGGCGGTGCTGGTTCCACTGAGCAGACCCAGGGTCGCACGCGCAGTCCCGCCGGTCACGTTGACGGCCGACGTCGCAGTCGTGGCGTTCGATGTCATGGTGAATCGGTTCGCCGTCGTATCGTACGTCACTACCACGCTACGTCCTGCCGCCTGCAGAGTCGCATCGGCATTAATTTTCGATTGCAACTCGGTCGCCAGGGCAGCGCCACTGGTATAGGCTTGTCCAGGCGTGGCCGCGCCAGCCAGCGTAATCGTTCCGGACGTGGTGCCATCGACGCTGACCGTCAAGGTATCGTTCGTGCCGGTCACGATGTTGACCGGCACGTCCACCGTCGGCGCCGTCACCGCAATCCCGGTAAAATTCCCCTTGATGGTCGCCCCGGTCGTCGCATTGACGATAGAGTAGGCCGTCGCGGACGTGAATCTGACTTCATAATCCTGCATCGTCAGCAGGCTGTTGGCCGTGATCGGTCCGGCCGTCAGGATGGCCGTGCCTTGATTGGTAGACTGTTCATGCGTCGTCACGGTGAGAGGCGAAAAGAAATCGAGCCCTGTCGACCCATCGAGCCCATAACCCTGGCGGTGAAGTTGATTGACCTCGTTCACCAGACTGGCTGAGAGTTTGTCGAAGGACGATTGCAGCCCCGGAATGATCGTGTCACGAATCGCCAGCAGTCCCCCTATCCGTCCACCTGAAATAGTCGAAGTAATATCCGTCGACCTGGTGTTCCCCGTATCGTATTGGACGTTGACCAGGCCTCCATTGTCGAGCGATTCCACTGCCACCAGGTTTCGTGACACGTTGTTTTCGACGACCACTTGTCCACGTCCGACAAATACCGACACAGCTCCGTTAGCCCCGTCGAGCACCGAGATATCGATGCGCTCAGCCAGATCGTTGACCGCCTGATCCCGTTGATCCCGCACATCGTTGGCATTCTGTCCCGTAATTTCGGCTGACACGATTTTATTGTTCAAATCGGCAATCCGTGCCGTCAAACTATTGATTTCCGAGATCGCCTGCTTCACTTGATCGTTCACCGAGGTACGGCGATCGGACAGTTCAGCGGCCACCTGATTGATGCTATTGGTCAGAAGGGCTGACTTCGCCAGCAGCACTGAACGCGGAGTGACATCGGAAGGGCTCGCCGCGACATCTTGGAGACTGCTGAAGAACTCGTTTAACTGGGCGCCGATCCCCTGATTGTTAGAATCGGTAAAAATATTCTGAATTTGGAACAACTGATCCCGCGTGAGGGATAACTCTCCCAGCAGTTCATGCGAATCCGTCAACTCCGCGTTGATAAATTTATCGACGATGCGTCGAATCTCGACGACCTGGACACCGGTCCCGACCTGACCTGGCCCTCCATTGATCGGAGACCGTTCGGTAACGACCGCCGTCTGGCGGGAATAGCCGGGGGTGTTGACGTTGGCGACGTTGTGGCCGGTGACCGTGAGCGCCTGTTGCGCGACGCTGAGTGCGCTTTTCCCGATATCGAGCAGTCCATCGAGTCCCATAATATTCCTCTATCCTCTCTGCCTGAGCATCGTCCCGCCGATCCCGGCGCGTTGAGATTCCCCGGAGGCTGAATAGGTGTCCCGCTTCGGGAGGGCCTCACTGGTGAGATGCATCGCCTTGCGGCACAAGGTTTGGATCCCGGCCACAAGCAGCTCATTCACGGCGGTCTCCTGCCGCAAGGCACGTACTTTCGCCGTGAGCCGCTCATGGCATCGCTCGACCTCTCGTTTGTCAGGAAGGGCCAGACGATCGATCACGGCCTGCAAGGACAGCGTTGTACGGGGAATCCCCCAGGCATCGGCACAACGATGAACCACCGCCTCGCGTTCAGACTCTAAGGCTTGGAGCCCTTGGAGATCTTTGAGCCGTTGCGCGTTGAGCGAAGGGAACTCGGCCAGGGACAGCTGGCGGAGGGCGTTCCGTTCTTGTTGCAGCGTGTGATTCAGCAGGTCGCAGTGGGCTGCTTCGCGGGTGAGGATATCGAGAATGCTGGCAGTGGTCGTCGCAGTGTTCAACATATGCCTCTTTCTGTCGAAATTCGTCTAAGTCAGTGAAGGCCCCAGCCGTCTTCTGCTCAGATCGGTACCCCGACAGAGAGAGGACGGATTAGAGCGCGGCCTCGGTCAATGTGTGACGGACAATTGCATCGGCAACTTTGCGCCCTGTGACGTTATACGTACCGGCGTCCACCGCTCGGCTGATCTGCTCGATGCGTGCTTCACGGACGGGATCCGGCTGATCGGCCAGGGCCTTAATCCGTTGAATCTCTTTCGCCTGCTGCGAAATCTGCACGCGATCCTGGCGTCCGTCGCCGGATGGACGACGATTTGCCCCGGCCGGAGCCCCCTCCTGGGTCCCCAGCAACAACGTGGCGAGATGATCGGCTCTGCCATGACCTGAGATCTGCATAACCTTACTCCTCTCCCTAAGTTAGCCCCGAGTCTGCTGAGTGCGCGGTACTGGAATCGGGGCTTTAATACCTATCGGCTCCGTTATCGGTTGATGAGCCGGAGAACTTGAGGGGAGAGGCGAATTTTTTTCTGTATATTCGTTAATCATCTTGGCCAGCCCAAAACCGCCTGATTCGGCAGCCAGCCGTCCGATTTCCTGGTCATAAAACGAGTAGAAATAGGCACCGCCTTTATTGTCCAACGCCCCTTTAGGCACAGTTTCTCTCATAACTTTCAATAGGTTAGAGATAAAGTAGCTTTCGAATTCATGCGCAGCACCCTTCAGGGCTGCCAACCCAGCCTGCCGATCCTCCCCTACAAGCACCGCAGGCTTCTGCAGGCTCAACTGCGCGTCAGCCGTATGTCGGATGGAGCTGATTCCGGTCAGGTCGTGGTTCAAGATTCAATCCTTTGCAATAGTGTAATTATTAACACTATCGATAGCTTATCTAAATAATATCAAGATTAGCTTGAAGAGCTCCTGCCGAACGAAGTGCCGACAAAATGGCCACAAGGTCCCTGGGAGTCACCCCGACTGCGTTCAACGCCCGTACGACTTCTCCGAGTGTGACCGTCTCATCAACCACCACCAACCGAGACTCCTGCTCTTTCACTTCCGTCTGAACGTCGGGGGTCACCGTCGTCTGCCCGGTCGTGGACCCAATCAACGGAGCGGGAGGCTGCGACACATTGAGCGTATTTTTCACTGAGATCGTGAGGTTGCCATGGGAGATGGCACAGGTGGAGATCCGCACATGCTCGCCGAGCACCACCGTGCCGGTTCGTTCGTTCACCACCACTCTGGCCGACAAATCGACAGCCACATCCAACCCTTCGATCGTGGCGATATACTCGACAACTCGACCTCGAAAATTTGCCGGGATCGTTGCCCGGACCAGGCCGGCATTGACAGCGGTCGCACTCCCCTTCCCGAAGACGCCATCGATGGCCTCGGTCGTCCTGATCGCCGTCGTAAAATCAGGCTGACGCAGGAGCACCGATACGGTTTCCCAGGATTCCACATCGACCACCGCTTCCTTTTCGATGATGGCTCCACCAGGCACCATCCCGGCAGACTGATGGTTCTTGGTCACGGTCGAACCACCTCCGCCGCCAGTCCCTCCCAAAAACCCACCGATCGACACCGGCCCTTGCGCCACGGCATAGACTTGCTGGTTCGCCGCTTTCAGCGGAGTGAGCAACAGCGTGCCGCCTTGCAGGCTCTTCGCATTGGCCATCGAGGACACCAGCACGTCGATCGTCAAACCGGGCTTGGCAAAAGGCGGCAATTTGGCCGTCACCATGACCGATGCGATATTGCGCGTCAGCAATTGGATCGGATCGATCACGAGATTCACACCCATCTTATTCAACATCGACATCATGGCCTGGATCGTGAACTGACCGCCGATGACCTGATCGCCGGTACGATCCAGTCCGACCACGAGCCCGTAGCCGATCAACTGGTTCTCACGGACCCCTTCAAACGAACCGACGTCTTTGATCCGGACGGCCCAAGCCGGCGTCGCCACGAGCAGCGCAGCGAACAATGAGGCACCGATAGAGCGTTTCGTCATCATCATGGTCATGTCCTATACAATGTTCACCGTCAATGGTAGCGCCGCAACAGATATTCCCGGCTCAAAAATATTCTCGCCAGCCAGCCTGGCTCCTCGATGTCGTCATCAAGGTCCAATGCCCCTCCATAGGGATCGATGCCGATCTTTGCCGAATGCTGATGAAGCAGCGGAGGATCGAGATCGGCCCGGCGAACGACCCCACTGAGGACCATCATCTTCAGATCATCCGTTACGGCCTGGCGATGCCGCTGTTCCCACGAAATGCCCGCCGTTCGTCGTACGGTGCGTCCCATGATCCTCACCTCCGTCACTCAGAATGGATAGACCCAATCCAGCACCCGAACCAGCCAGCCGGGCCGCTGCACGTCGTCCACGACACCCAAACCTGAATATTCGATCTTCGCGTCGGCAATGGCACTCGACAACACCGTGTTCTTCGTATCGACGTCCACGCGCCGGACGATGCCACTGATCGACATCAGCTGCGTTTCGCTGTTGACGGTCACTTCCCTCTTGCCTTCGATGCGCAGATCCCCGTTCGGCAGAACCTCGGTCACAACCGTGGAAATCGTCCCGGTCAAGGTATCGGCGCGGCTAGTCGCGCCCTTTCCACCGAACTTGTTCTTCGAGCTGGCATCGATCCCCAGCCCCCGCATCGTCTCGCCGCCGAGCCGGACTCCTGGAATGCCGATGTACCCGATGCCGGACCCGCTTAACGAATTATTGATGGTCGATTCCCGCTCCGCCTTCGTGTCGGCCGACTTGGAGCCCGCATGTTTTTCCACAATCTTGATCGTCAGAATATCGCCGACCCTCATAGCCCGCAGGTCTTCGTACAGGTACGCGCGCCCATTCTCCTCCTGCCAGAGCGAGCCGACGGTTTTGGGCGGAGGCAACGCAGGCACCGTCAGTTTCTTGGCAACATTGGGTGAATTGTGCCAGTAGCACCCGGCGTTGACGAACGCAACGCTCAGCGCCAGCACCAGCCGTACCGACCTATGACCATGATTAGTACTCAACGCGTACGACTCCCGGTGCCACGATCTTTGCGCGCAATTCCTTGCCTGAATCGAGGTTCGCCACCGTAATGGACTGGCCAAGCTCACCACTCGACTTCGTCACGCCGGACGCTTGGATCGAGAGCCCCCCATGTCTGGCCTCAATCGCCACACGGTCCCCCTTGTGAACGGCGTAGGGCTTCTTAATCATCGTCAGACGAATCGGCATGTTGGCCTGCAGCGCGCGCGCGGCGCTCTTCCCGATGACATCGTTGATATTGGTCGCCAACTGATGGTTCAACTCTCGCAGTTTGATGCGCTGAATCGTGAGGTCTTCCGCTTCGATCAGATCCTCGGCCTTGATCACTCTGACCGGCACGACGGCATCGACGGAGGCGCCGATGTCGGCCGTGGCGTCGATGGTCTGCCAAGGCCTGCCGTTCGCATTGATCTGGACATGAAAGGTCCGGCGCCCGAGCCCCTCATCCAGTCCATGCGGGGTAATCGTCAGGCCCATACTGCCGGGCGGCACATCGATCGCGTCTTGAGGGTCCACCATCGTGGCATGGACCGCGCGCACCTGCCCCGCCATCTCCTGTTCAAGGAAACGCAGAATGCTTCGCTGAATATCATTGGGATGCAACTGGTGCATCGCCGGGGCGAGAGCAGGAACCAGCTTGATCGCGCGGAGTTCAGGCCCTTGCGCCACCCGCATGGCGACGGGCACTCGATCGGCAGAAGCCGCACTCGCGGAGCAGGGCCCGACGAGGATACCGGTCAGCAGCACGAAGGGCATATACAGATGTCGTGGTGTCATAAAAACACTCCTTTGCCCGTTACAGGCGAACCGTCTTACCGTCTGAGGTTGTTCGCAATGGACATCATTTCGTCAGACGCCTGAATGGTCTTCGAGTTAATCTCATAGCTCCGTTGCGCAATGATCATGTTGACCATTTCTTCCGCCAGGTTGACGTTCGAACTTTCCAGGAATCCCTGCTGCACAGTGCCGAATCCCGTGGAGAATCCACCCGTTCCCTGGAGTGGGGGGCCGGACGCGAAGCTGTCGAGGAACAGGTTGTTTCCCATCGCCACGAGGCCCGACGGATTATCGAACTTGGTGAGCTGGATCTGACCGATCTGCGAGGCCTGCGTCACACCGGGCAACTGCACCGACACGGTCCCGTCCTGGCCTATGTCGAGCTTGAGGACACCGGAGGGAATGGTGATGACCGGATTGAGCAGATCTCCGTCACCCGTCACCAAGTTTCCGACGTTGTCCCGCTTGAACGACCCGTTCCGGGTATACATGATCGTACCGTCCGAGCGCTGCACCTGGAAAAATCCTGCTCCATCGATGGCAAGGTCCAACTCGTTGCCGGTCTGGCGCATGTTGCCCTGCACCCATTCTTTGGCCACGGTGACGGGACGAACGCCTCCGCCCACCTGGATACCGACCGGAAAGACGCCGATGTTCGAGGCATTCGTTCCTGGAAGCCTGGTGGCTTGATACATCAAGTCTGAAAACTCCGCCCGGCTGCGCTTGAACGCATTGGTATTCACGTTCGCCAAGTTGTGCGCGATCGTATCCACGTTGAGTTGCTGAGCGGTCATTCCCGTCGCCGCCGTCCACATGGCTCGAATCATAGAATCCTCCCCGCGATGCGTGATGGGTGATGCGTGATCGGTGATGCGTAGAAATCGCTTGGCGTCTCAGAACTCATCACCGATCACTCCTCACTCATCACTGCGATTACAATACTTTCCCGACGTCCTGAATGGCGATTTCCGCCATGCGATCGATGGTCTGAATCAGCTTTTGACTCGATTCGTAATTCCTCATACCCTGGATCATCTTGACCATCTCACCGATCGAACTGACGTTCGACTCCTCGATATGCCCGCCTTGAATGTCCGGGTTCTTCA
>VFKF01000449.1 GCA_009885705.1 Nitrospira sp.
TGATTACAGGTGGAGTTCCCGGTGCGCAACTGACCTGGATGGACGCGAAGGTCGGTGACTGGGTCGTCACGCCGCGTCATGGGAAACCGGTCGAGATCCAAGCCTTATGGATTCGAGCATTGGAAGTAGGCGAAATGTTCGCGCGCCGATTCGGCGAGGCAGACTATGCCGATCGGTGCCAGGCCAACCGCAGAAAATCGATTGTCTCATTCCAGAATCGATTCTGGTACGAGCAGGGCGGGTACCTTTACGATGTGATCGATGGGCCGGAGGGGAATGATGCGTCGCTTCGGCCCAATCAACTCTATGCCATCTCGCTCGTTGACGAACTGGTCCCGCGGGACCGCGCGCAGCAGATTCTTCGACTCGTGGAGTCGCAACTCCTGACGCCGGTGGGGCTCCGTACGTTGGCTCCGTCAGACAGCCGCTATCGGCCTCGCTATGAGGGCGGTGTACTGGAGCGAGACGGCGCGTACCATCAAGGCACGGTCTGGCCATTTTTGCTGGGTCCCTTTGTGACGGCTTGGATGAAGGCCTTCGGCCAGAGTACTGCGGTGCGAAACAAGGCCCGTAGTTTTCTCACAGGCCTCGAAGCGCATCTGTCGGAAGCCTGTCTCGGCCAGGTGTCTGAAATTTTCGATGCCGAGGCGCCGTATCAACCGCGCGGATGTTTCGCCCAAGCCTGGTCTGTCGCCGAACTCTTACGGGCGCTGATCGACGATATCGGCCTTCAGACCAATCATGAGAAAATTGCGATAAAACGAGTGGTTGTGCGGCAGCGTAAGGAAGCGGCTCCTCCATCGACTCAACAGAAGAAGGGGAAATCGGTGCAACGAAGGCGGGGAACAGATGCGCCGCTCAACTCCTGATTATGTTCTTACGAGGGACGGCAAAGACCGAACGGCTCTATATCAGATGATCACGACATTACTGGCTCGTATTACGCCACCCTGCAAAGACGTCACCACGTTATCGTCGCAAGCGATGGATCGGCCGCTGCCTTGGTCCATGAGGCTCAAGCTCCAGCTCCACTATTGGATTTGTGCGGCCTGTGCGAGGTATCGCGATCAATTGAGCCTGATTCGACGGACCTTGCGTGGTTCGGAAAAGTCGAGTCTGCTGGGCGGTCCGTCAGCTCCATCTCCCGACACGAAAGCTCGTTTGACCGAGGCCTTCCGAGCCAGGCACGACCAACGCCCATGACAGAGTGATGCGGCGGCCGCCGCCGCCATCCATTTCCACCCCCGTCGTACCGTTGCATGCCACTCCCTATGGGGAGGTTCAGGACGAAATATCTCGTGATCGGGCTCGTCCATGATCCCTACTCTTTCTGTAGCGGGGCGTCAGGCTTTTTCTCGCGCGCCTCTCGTTCCACCTTGCATTCACCATCCTCGCAGGCCCTCGCTTGATCTCGCTGGGTTAGGTCGCATTGGAGTTTGTCCTCTTCGCTAATAGCGTTGTTGAGGCAGTGCCGCAGCTCTTCCTGAGTCGCTGCCAGACATTCAAAACAGGTGGGTTCGGCATAGGCAGGGATGCCAAGAAGCAGGAGCGGGAACAGCGCGAATCCCAGTCGTGTGCTCATCGAAGGACCTCCCGTGAGAATTGCGATACAACATGCGCCTTTGACTGTGTATCTAGAGCCCTCGCTCGGGTGTCTCCGAAACCGTCATACGTTGGCTAGGGCGATTTCGAAAAGTGTGGGGCGAACAGAAGGAGAAGTCAACGCCCTGCGTCGCTGAGGGGAGTGCTAGCTTGTGCGAGAGCGCCGTCGGCAGAATAGGACTGTCACGATCGCAGCAGCCAGTGCCATGAGCGGACCGAAGACGAATGCCCCCGTCATGGCTGCTTCTATCGATATGTCGTGTGTGTTGGTGGACAGGGTTTCAACCAGCAGCATTCCGCCGAATAGTCCGACGAGATCCCCGCCGATGGCGGCCAGGAGAGTCAGTCCGAATATTTTCACGAAAATAGACTACGAAGTCGAGAATGTTGTGTCATCGGTGGGGGCGAAACATAACGCGCGCCGTGAATCGATAGGCGATTGTGGGGGCCTGCTATGAGGGGCAACGCTGGTTGCTGTCCGTGACGTGTCGACGACTTCGCGTGCGCTCATGGCTGAAACATGCCGGTGCAAGACCGAGCATCAATGTCCGTCTCTCCCTCTGTTATACCGTGGTCGCTTCAACTTCTTTTGCCGCTATGGCGGCAAGGCTGGCTCTCCGGTTATTGGAGATTGTCCGATCGATAACCGCTCCGCAGTTGACACA
>VFKF01000155.1 GCA_009885705.1 Nitrospira sp.
CATTGGCGGCAGGCGACATCTGCTCCAGCGGGAGATCCGGACTCTGCGTGACCAAGGCCAACCCCAGGAGCCTGGGAATAATAAACCCGTAACTCCCCGTTGGCGCGACAGAGAAACGGCTACCAGGAACAGGAGCCGTCAACTCAGACACTCCGTTTTTGATCCGCATGTGCCGCCGTAACTCCATTTCGCTACCAGTCGTCTCGATAAAAACAGCGGCCGGTGCTGCGGTTTGCACAGGCAAGACCTCCGTCTTCCCTCCTCCTCGCGCCGCATGGAGTGAAGCCGGCAGAAGGCCCAGCAGGACGAGGCCCAGCAACGTGCCCATAAGCACCTTCCCAACAGTCGTGAATCGAGTCAATCGTGCAACGATGTGAAACATGGGTGCGAGTCCTCCTGGTACAGCGTACAGAGCGAAACCTTAGACGATGGAACCCCTATTGTGTATCAAGCTTCCCCTATGCGGTGCAATCTACAACCCGTAAAACGTAAGACGTGAGAGGGTAAACGCAAAAGTCGAAATGTAGCGCGGCGGATGCGACAAGACTCTCGCCCCCTGGCCTTGACTCCCCCCAATGAGGAATAGGGTTCTTGCAGACGCCGCAGTACAGTGCACTCAACCACATGTTGAGAGGTCCTGCATGACGACCCTCGGACAAACCCTGCTGACCCTCTCCCTCGCGGCGTCCCTTACCGGATGCGTTGGCACCAGAGTCGAATATCTCACGGACACGACCTATCCAGCGCGAGAAACCACCGCTGCGGTCGACTGGCTCAAGGCAGAACCCACAAGACCCCATGTGGAAGTGGCACGCATTACGGTACGAAGCTCAAACTATAGTCTGGAGACGCTCCGGCACACGATGCAGGATCGCGCCCGTTCATTGGGGGCCGATGCCATTGTCCCGGATGTGCCGATGGTCCTGATCTCTCAGGCCGGAAGCCCCTACTATGAACCAGGCGTGCTCGGCCCGGCCGGAGCTGCCTTTGGTCTCTATGGATACGGGTGGTATACGCCCTATAGCTCCAACCCCTACGTCCTGACCCAAGGCGCCACGGATCAGCCGCGCATCGAACAGGCCCTCTCAGGCATCGCCATCCGGTTTGAGGAAACCCGGACAGGCCTGCGCTAAGCTAAGACAGCGATCCCGGCCCCCTTACTCTCCAGCTCACGTTCGCTCCTCCGCAAGAAGCCGTTTCTTCCGCTCAAGACCCCAGCGATAGCCCGCGAGCTGCCCATCTCCTCGAACGACTCGATGACAAGGGATCACCACCGCGATGGGGTTCGTCGCACAGGCTCTCGCCACGGCACGGGCCGCAGTCGGCTGCCCGATCATTCCCGCGATCTCCCGGTAGGACCTAGTCTGGCCACGAGGAATCTGTTGTAGCGCCTGCCACACTTTACGTTGGAACAGGGTAGCCTTCACATCCAGAGAGAGAACAGTGGCGGTTCTTTCTCCTGTGATATATCGCAAAATGACTCGGACCGGCTCCTTCAACCCGATACCGTCTCGGCGAAGTATCGCCTTCGGGTAATCGTGCCGAAGCGACGCCACCAATGAAGCAACTGTGTCTCCGAAACATACGGCGGCAAGACCCCGTTCTGTCACCGCCACCAACATACGGCCGACAGCCGTCGGCACAGTCGTATAGCGCAGCGTGACGCCCTCTCCGCCGGAGCGAAATGCGGAGGGCGTCATCCCAAGTTCCCTATGCGCTCGTGCATACAAGCTGCTGCTGGATCCGAAGCCGGCTTCGTACGTCGCGCTCGTCACGGTTTCCCCTCGTTTCAACGATGCAGTAAACCGCTCCATCCTCCGGTTGTCCCGGTACGCTTTTGGCGACAGTCCAACCAGTTGTGTGAAGGTACGCTGCAAATGAAACGGGCTCATGCCGACTTCGATGGCTAATCGCCGAAGCGTGACGGGTTCGTCACAGTGGTCATCCAAATAGCGGCGCGCCCGTTCAACCCGCTGTTCTGCGTCGGAACCATGAGGCGACTGCGGCCGGCAGCGCAGACAGGCGCGATAACCTGCCGCCTCCGCCTGCGGCGGCGAATCGAAAAACGTCACATGGTTGCGAGCAGGACGGCGAGAGGGACAGGAGGGACGGCAATAGACGTTCGTGGAGGACACCCCATAGACGAAGCGGCCATCGTAGCGGTGATCACGCGTCAGCACAGCCTCCCATGCATCATCTGCAATACCCGACGACATCGGTCCCTCCCTCAACATGGGACCATGATAACGCCGGAACTGGTCGTGGCACTATCCGATTGTTGCGGTCAAACTCCGAGGATGATGGCAACGATGGGATGCCACGCACCGTGAGTCGAGATCGGGACCTGCCCCTTCCATCTCCGATCTTGAATCGGCATAACACCGCATCACCTCTCTGCAATACTCTGGAATCAGAACTTGCAAACATAGAACTGGCGCGAATGACACGAAGAGTCCATAGTCACGTCATCTCGGGCTCTTCCAGGAGCGATGTACTGCTGGCGAGCCCTTGCACCACGTGCCTAACAAGGAGGTTTCATGAACATGGCGAAAAAGAGGACTCTCGTTTTTGCGTTGAGCCTGCTCGCGTTAGGAATCGGTCTCGCACCAATTCCCGCGTCGGCCAATCCAGATGTCATCGAAACCGGACGTCTGTTGGCCATTCTATTGGATGCCGGTCGGGGAACGGTCGGCGCCAACCAGCCGCTCATCAATGATGCGGCCAAGGGAGACAAGGGATTTACGCCGGACCTGTTCGAGGCGCAGTTGATCGAGAAGTTTAAAGGACGATCCGGAATCGATCTGGCCAATCTCAAGACGGCGGCTGTGCCGGAAACCGCAAAGAGCCTGTTACCAGAACTTGTGGCTGCGTCCAAGAAAACTGTGGCGGACAATCAGGCGAGCATCAACAAATCAGGAGTCGGCTATAAGGGTTTCACGCCGGCACACTTCGGCACGCAAGCCGCGGCGGAGTTCAGCACCAAGACCGGGGTGTATCTCAAACAAACGACGCAAGATAGCTTGTTGCGGAATCCCAAGAACAAAGCAGACGGGTTTGAGGCCGGCCTCCTTGCAAAACTCGCCGATGCCGCCTATCCCCGGCAGGGCGACAAGGCCATGAGCGAAACAGTCGAGGGAGGGAAAGCCGTGCGAGTCATGTTGCCGCTCTATTACGGAAAAGGCTGCATGGGTTGTCACGGGGGGCCGAAGGGCGAAACGGATATCTCAGGCTATAAGAAAGAGGGCGCCAACGAAGGGGATCTTGGAGGCGCGATCAGCGTGAAGCTCCCGATCAAGTAATTGACGTAGTACAACTTGTTGGTCAGATGTCGAAGTCAGGGGTGTCGAGCGTCGAGCTTGGCACCCCTGATTTCATTCAACACAATCAGTTGGTCCCATCACCCTTCATGCTCCGCAAGCCATTGCTGTTCACCGGATTGAGCAGCAGCGCGCTGGGAGAGACCGCACCGTAATCGCAGACAGACGGCTCGTCCAAGTTAGTCATACAAAGGAACAGTACCAAGAAACTTCCGCATCTCCCAGAACGACGGGTGAGGATCGTTCAATTGAGGATGCTCCAAGTCGACTTGAACATTATAGAGAGCCGCGTCACCCTCGTTTCTCACTTGGACCACTTGATACCAGCAATCGTACTTGAGCCCCCAGCGATCCAGATACCGTAGCCGGACATAACCATTGTTAATGAGTTTGGCGCGAACCGGCGCGTCAGGACCCAAGACGATCGAGGCCACATGTTTCTGATAGCGCGGACCACGCGGATAGATTTTTTTGACGGCGAAGCTGCCTTCCCACCCACCCATGTGCAGCAGGCAATCGTACGAGACCCCTCCACCCACATTCTCGAGTTCCGGATAAATCGTGAGGACGTTCCCTGAACTCATCGCCGACATGTTGGTGATCCGGAGATCCGGCTGTGCCGCGCGAAACTCATCCCGCGTGCGAGCCACAAACCCATACCCATAAAACGCAGCTGTAGCCCCGACAACGAGGAGCACAATCAAGCCAAGCCACAACAACCAATCCATAGCCAACAATCTCTACCAGTGAATAATCGAGAGCCGAAGCGAAACGGAGAGAGGCTACGTTCTGACGGGACAACTGTCAACCAGGGAAAGCAGAAACTGGCGATATTTCAAATTAGGTGACGCCTCACACGACAACTCCCACACGATCACTTCGCCCAAAGATACCGGACTAACGCCATCCCAAACGCGAAAGAAAATCCATAGGAGAATGAATCGAGACGAATCGGCTCCTGGTCACGATTGCGACGCCAGGATCCAATCTTTGCCATGATGAGCCCAGCGATGACCGGAGTCAGAAACAAGTTCACGAGTCGAAGCCACTGTGGCTGGATGAAGTGACCATGGAAGAGCCAAAGACTGATGGCGCCAAAAATCGCACCCCAAGCAAGATAACCGATCGTCGCTAACCAAGGCATAAGTGGCTTCGGTCGACGAAACGTTTCTCGCATTCCGTAGCCGACGATCTCAGCAATCATTTCACCGAAAGTTTGGAGTAATACTTCGCCAAGGACCTGAACAAGGGCCCAGATAGCTTCTTGAGTTCTAACTCCAAGTGCAACACTTCAAGCCCGGATGGGCTACGGTGTTGCCATGCCAACGAGATCCTATAGACACATGAGTGCCGAAGAACGTGAAACTTTGAGTCTGGGACTGGCCCGCGGCCATTCGTTGCGGACGATGGCGACGGTGTTGAGGCGAGCGCCCAGCACCGTGAGCCGCGAGCTCGCCCGCAACGCGAGGCGTGCCCCCTATCGGGCCTGCACGGCGCACACCCTGGCATCGGCTCGGGCTCGTCAGCCGCGGCGATCGCGCAAACTCCAGGATCCCTGGCTGTGGCAGTATGTCCAGACACATCTGGCCGAGGGCTGCTCGCCCGAACAGATTGCCGGACGTCTCCGACGCGCGTATCCTGACGACATGCAGAAACATCTCTCGGCAGAGACCATCTATGTGGGCCTGTATGTGCTGCCACGCGGAGCCCTGCGGAGCCAACTGTTGGCCGCGTTGCGTCAGGCGCGCAAAGCGCGTCGGCCTCGGGCACGAGGCACCGATCGACGTGGCCAGATCCCCAACATGACGCCGATTGCCGAGCGGCCCGCTGAGGTAGCCACGCGGACGGTACCTGGCCACTGGGAAGGCGACCTCATCAAGGGGGCCCGTAATGGGTCGGCCGTTGGCACCCTGGTCGAGCGGACGACTCGCCTGGTCATCCTGGCTAGGATGACCGGAACGGATGCGCGGAGTGCCCGTGAGGGCTTCACCAAGAAACTCCGGCATGTGCCCGCGCTGCTGCGCCAAACCTTGACGTACGATCGAGGGAAAGAGATGGCCGAGCATGAACGCCTGGCGGAGCGGCTGGCGATCCGGATCTTCTTTGCCGATCCATATAGCCCCTGGCAACGGGGCACCAACGAGAATACAAATGGGTTGCTGCGCCAGTACCTGCCCAAGGGTACGGACCTGTCGGGCTATACCCAGCGTGAGCTGAATGCCATCGCGCATCGCTTGAACACGCGCCCGAGGAAATGTC
>VFKF01000355.1 GCA_009885705.1 Nitrospira sp.
AGGCACGGTCTTCAACCCCAACGCAGCGACACTCAACGATTACCTGGTGAAGTTCAGTGCAGCGACCACCTTCGATCTCTACAACGTCACCACGTCCGTAGGCGTGTTGCCGAACACCACCAATACCGGAGGGGTGGTGAGGAGCGATAGCGGCGTGCTCGATTCGAGACTGGTGACGTTGGACAATTATGAAGTTCGTGTGAAAAATATGTATGCGGTGACGGCGGGGGTGAACGACGGGATTCGTTTCGATCCAGGATCCGGAGCGGTCACGGCCACATTGGCCGCCGGGTCCTATACCGGAGCTGAGTTGGCGAGTCAGATCAAGGCCTCGCTCGAGGCAGCCAGCGGGGCCGAGACCTACACGGTCGGTTTTGACGAGACGACCGGCAAGTTCAGCATCACCAACGACGTGGCGAACGGGACGTCACTGAGTTTGCTCTATTCGAACGCCGCGACAACGGCCGGATCGCTTCTCGGCTCATCGGGACGCGACCTGAGCCCGATTGCGGCGGGGGCGACGGTCATCAGCGATGTGGATACGACCGGCCTGGCCGGGGTGTCCAAGCAGCAGAACGTGTATAACACGACCCTTGCAACCAACATCTTCAACATCAGCTCGGCGAACAATACGCTGATCGTCAACGACGACGGAGGGACCACCGATACGACGATTACCCTGGCGACCGGAAGTTATACGAGTGCGCAGTTGGCGACGGAAGTGGCTTCCAAGCTGAACGCAAGCCGCAATGCCGCCAATACGACGGCCTACACGGTGGCCTATGGGTCTGTAACAGCCGGCCGGCTCACAATCAACAATCCCGCAGGCAATACCAATTCACTGATTCTCAGGTTCGGGAATGCCAGCTCCACTGCGGCGCAGATTCTAGGCTCTGGGTCGGCGACGGTGACGGAGACCGTGGGAGCGTCGGCGTCCACGTTGAGCAACGATGCCGGTTATACGAACTACCTTTCCGGTGCGAACATCGACTTCGACGGACTTCGGGTCGTGCTGCAGGATGGGACTGCGGGACCGCGGAATGGAGACGTCTTCGCGGTGTCACAAACGCGGAGTATTGTGCTCTCGAATCAAACCTATGTGTCCGGACGCACGATCGAGGCAGAGGGGGTGCGGTTTTCACTCAGGGACGGAGCGGCGGCTCCGGCAAGCGGGGATCGTTTCAGTATCCAGACCGGAGTGCAGTACCAGGGCGACGACGGGTTGCAAACTATCGAAGTCGGCGATGGGCAAACGGTTAAGACGAATCAGCCAGGCAATCAGACCTTTAGCGGGCCCACGATCGACCTGTTCGCCTCGGTGAAAAGTCTGAATGCCGCGTTGAACGGCAATTACGTCGGCGGCATTCAGCGAGGCTTAGCATCGGTCGATGTGGCACTGGATCAGGTGTCGTCCGTTCAGGGCGAGCTGGGCGCGCTGTCCAATCGCCTGGCATCGAGCAAGGACAGCCTCGATGAGACGAAGGTCTTTCTGGCGAATATTCTGTCCACCAATGAAGACGTGGATCTGGTGGAAGCGATTTCAAGCTTGACCCTTCAGCAGCAAGCCATTCAAGCGGCTGGGGCCACGCTCAACCGTCTGTTCGAAAGCTCCCTGCTGAACTTCTTGAAATAAGAGGTCGTCTGCGCTCACGGCTCAAGAATTGTGACGAGCGACCGATACTAGGGGTAATCAAGTTGTGGCATCAGCCAAGGAAGGCATCAATGTTGGTCTTGACGCGCCGGCGTGGAGAAGCGATCACAATTGGCCCCAATATTCGGGTGGTCGTCCTCGACATTAAAGGTGGTCAGATTCGCTTAGGGATCGAGGCGCCGTCGACGGTCGAGATCCATCGGGATGAAATCTGTGTGAGAATTCAAGAAGAAAATCAATCGGCAGCCTGTACCGGGGTGGTCCCTCTGGCTGCGTTCCGGCGTCTCCTGCCGACAGGGCGCCGCTCAATTGCGTGAGGCACGATCATGAAGTTTTCGTCGACTCGCTTCGGGGCCTTAGAGGTTTCCGATAGTTCGATCCTGACGTTCCCCTCCGGCATCCTGGGGTTTCCGGATTGGACGCGATACGTCATTCTCGACCACGGGACCGATGCACCGTTCAAGTGGCTACATTGTATAGAGGAGTCCAGCCTGGCATTCGTCGTGCTCGACCCCGCGCTGTTCCATGCCAATTATCGGGTCGAGATCCCCGATGAAGTGTTGGCGGAAGTGAAAGGAACGGCCGCGGACGGGTTGACCCTGGCCGTCATTCTCACCATTCCGTCCGAAGATCCAGGCCGTATCACGGCCAACCTGCGCGGGCCGCTTCTCATGAATCCCTCCACCAGGCTCTGTAAGCAGATGGTGCTCTCCGACGACTATCCCACCCGCTATCCGGTTTTTGCCATGCCTGCTGTCTGCCAGCCTTCACAGACTGAGTCGCGCTCCGAAGCCATCCCCGCGTAGTCAGTTTTTGGTTACGTGTTTCTCGTTGCTGGTTTTCAACCCGAAACTCGAAACGAGAAACCTGAAACTGAAAACAGTTTCTTATGCCGTCGAATGCCTCGTATCCGGTTGCGACGCGGTTCGCGTTTCCATCACTCTAACAAGTCGAACCACTGCCACCTCAATTTGGGTATAGATGATGGGGGCATCGTGCAGCGTGCCGAGCCGTCCGAGCGCCTCCAATCGACCGGCCGCCAAGACAACCTCTGGTGCACAGAGGTTTCCAGCTGTGCCTTTCAAGAGGTGAGCAACCTGTTCGATGGCCCGTTGGTCCTGGCCGGCTAAGGCGATGCGGATATTCTCCAGCATGGGTTGGTAGCGCTGAAGAAATAAGACGATCAGCTGGTCCAATAATTCACGATCGCCGCCGATGTTGCGTAACATCGTGGTCGTATCGAAAATCATCGGAAACACATCAGCGGTAGCTGGTGTCCCGGGGGGAGGCGTACTGCCGCTGTCCATGGCCTGTGAAGGTTGTGATCTCTGAATCCACCGATCGAGCGCACCCTTGAGTTCTTCTTTTCGAATGGGCTTCGTCAAGTAATCGTCCATGCCGACAGCAAGACAGCGCTCGCGGTCTCCGTTCATGGCGTTGGCCGTCAACGCCATGATTGGAATATGGCGTGCCGTAGGGGAGTCGACCGCCGTCGATGCCTGCGCGTCGGCTTCGCGTTGGCGAATCAGTATGGTCGCGCCGAATCCATCGAGGATCGGCATCTGACAGTCCATCAGGATCGCGACATAGCCGCCTCGCTCCAATGCGGCCAATGCGTCACGACCATTCTCGACGACGTCCGATTGATAGCCGAGTTTCTCTAACATGCGGACGGTCAGCTTCTGATTGATGAGATTGTCTTCCGCGACCAGGACCCGGGGCAGCGACTTGGTTTCTGCCAGTGTATGCCGCGTAATGAGTGGCGGTGCAGGGACCGGTGTCGCTGCCGGTTGTCCTGTACTGACAAGACCCGGTAATTCAAGGACGGTTCTCAAACAGTTCGCGAGTTGATCGTGGCGGGCTGGTTTCGTGAGGTAGGCTACGAACCCGGCTTGGCGCGCCAATTCCGCATGTCCTCGCTGAACGAGTGACGTGAGGATCACGAGACGAACGCGTGATCCAACGGGATGAGTTTTCAATTCTTTGGCGAGTTGGAGCCCGTCCTTGCCCGGCATCAACATGTCGACGATGGCCACATCGTACGAGATGCCTTGTGCCGCCTGCTGCTCAATCAAGGTCATCGCAGAGGCGGCATCCTGGGCGAGGTCGTCGACCATGCCCCATCCTGTCACCAGGTGATGGAGAATCATTCGGTTCGATTCATTGTCGTCGACGATCAGTACACGCCGTCCGGTCAATTCAGCCGACGGCACGATGGCCAAGGCAGACGTCGTGTGTTTGAGGAACTGCGCCGTGCACCAGAACGTACTGCCGTGCCCCGATTGACTGGTGATTCCGACCTGGCCGCCCATTTGCTCGATGAGTTGTTTTGAAATCGCGAGGCCCAATCCGGTTCCTCCGTATTTTCTGGAGGTCGAGCTATCGGCCTGGGTAAAGGGTTGGAAGAGTCGCGCCTGAACATCCGGGGGGATGCCGATTCCACTATCGGTGACTTCGAATCGCACAATCACTGTATCGTCTAACTCTTGCTCGAGGAAGGCTTGAACCGTCACGTCGCCTTTGTCCGTAAACTTGATCGCATTTCCGACGAAGTTCGTGAGGATCTGACGAAGTCGCCCGGGGTCGCCGCGCAGTCCTGTTGGAACGGCTGCATGCACCAGGCCGGTGATTTCCAATCCCTTTGTCTGCGCCC
>VFKF01000118.1 GCA_009885705.1 Nitrospira sp.
CACTGAGTCGCCTGTATCAACACCTTGCCGATCTGCCAGCTAAAGAGGTGGTGGTCGTGCTCGATTCCTGTTTTTCTGGCGCCGGTGGTCGTTCGGTGATTGCACAAGGCATGCGACCCATCGTAACTGAACTGAAGAGTCCCCTTCTGGCTAAAGGTAAGATCATCGTGCTTTCTGCTAGTACCGGCCAGCAAGTTTCCAGCACCTACGGGGCCAAGTCTCATGGCCTTCTAACGTATTTCTTCTTGAAAGGGCTTCAAGGCGAGGGGGATACGAATAAGGATGGCTTTATCGAGCTGAAAGAATTGTTCGACTATCTGAGCCCCCAGGTGGCGCGAGTCGCCCGACGGGATTTTAATAACGAGCAGACGCCTCAACTACTCGGCAACTCGGAGTTACTGACCAGAGGCGTTCGGCTGGTTGAGTAGCTTTTCCATAATTGATTATTATGCGTCGCACACCCCTTCTGAGTTTTGGGCTCTACCTATGCATCAACCTGGCCCTGTTAGGTTGCGCGCAACCCGTCACTTCCTCAGGTGAAGATCAAGTTTCGAGCCTGCCCCGACAATCCATTTTGACGGACTCCACTGAAGTGAAAATTCTTGGCCGTGACTCAGACAACTGTACGTGGGTAGAGTCGAGAGCGAGAGTGTCATTTGGGGAACAAGACACCAAACATCAAGCGCGGGCTCAAGCTATCTCGGAAGCCAGAGTGAGAGCGATGGAACGCCTTCTTGGAGTTCATGTGCAGCACCACTTTCTTGACTTCCAGCAAGAAAGCAGTCTCAAGGGTGAAGTGCTCTTGACCGAGCACCTATTGCGAGTGACGCAACTTGGTCGGGTCCTCAAGGAAGACATTCTTTCGGCTGGTCCAGTGGATTTAAAAGGCTGCACGGCGTGTCTCTATGAAGCACAGATTAGGGCCTGCATTCTGCCTCTTCAGGACCGGAGCGATAAGGACTTCAGGGCATACCTCTCTCTGAACCAGAGCCGGTTTCACGATGGAGATGAAGCGCAAATTACTGTAGTTTCCACCCGCGATGCATACTTGTATGTCTACAATGTTGACACTGACTGGAATGCTACGTTGATCTTTCCCAATGACTATGCCCCTGATAATCGGGTACTCGCTGGCGGGACATTCACCTATCCCAATGAGGCTCTCAGAGGAAAAGGGATTCGGAGCGTTGCTCGGCTTTCACCTGGCTCGAAAGTGTCCGCAGAAATGATTCGTGTCGTTGCTACGAAAGTTCCCCTTCCCCAATCCCTCCTGGAACCCTCCGGGCCAACCAGCACAGAAAGAAACCTGCCTATTTCAAGCGAGCTCCACGGGAGCGGTTCATTTCTCAAGCTCATGCATAAATTACAAACAATCGATGTAGAGTGGGTGGAAGACGCCCAAGCGTTCACCATTCAAGCGCGATAAAAATATACGAGTAAGATTGTTCCTGAGGAGCTTAGCGACGCTGCGCCTGGCCACAGCGACATCCCTCCCTCGTTCTGCTCAGGACACCCCCTCGCGATGTATGCGAGACTATAAATGGGCTGATAATTCTCTCAGAGGCGAATGAGTGATGGATATTCCAGACTTAATCCTTTCCAATCTAAAGGCATGCCACAACCATAACGATAAATGGCGTTATGCGTATGAGCTGATTGCAGGCGCTGCGGCGTCACTTCTCAGCACCCACCCGCATTACGTAGGGACAAGCCATTATGGCAGTAAGCAGCACTACGACGCTCAGCCGGGAATCCTACATGACCTACTGAGTGAAGCACACAAGGTGGCAACTAAAACGGGTAAACCCATAGACCTCTTCTCCCCTGGACTCAAAAACTGGACTGCTGGATATTTCTTCAATTCAGGAATTGTGAGAATAGCGTGTGCCTATGAGTACACATTGTGCACGGCTTGCGGTAAGGACCCCTACGAAGGGGCTGATTTTAAAAATGACTCCGATACACTGAAACAAAAGTCTCCCACTCCTGAATTGAGAAAACTGTTAGACGTTATTAGGCGGTTAAAGAACTCCGGAAAACTCGGGAAACTCGGAAATCGACAAAACCAAAACAACGAAGTCAACGACTTGATAGGTCAATTGGTGAGAGAAAATCCTCTCACAAAACAAGAGCAGGTGGGTAACATCTATGAACGGCTAGTATCGAAAGACGACGATTTCCTTGAAGCCGCTCTGTTCTTTGTATGGTGTGATTACAATTGGTTTAAGCATCGACCCATGAGCTATCCTAGCCCGGATCACCCTAGAAAAGACCCACGTGTCCAATTTGCGCTTGCACTTCGCGCATACCGTGCATTATGTGATTTGTACTCATGGAGCCACAACATACCGCAAACTGTTATAGGCTCCCGGTGACTAGATCGCATGGCGCATGCGAGGCTAGACGGCGGGTGCCCTAAACAGGCTCCCGCCTGCCCGACGCCCCCGCCTCGCGGCGGAGGATATCGCATCGAAAATCAACCTTGGACCAGTCCCGTTCATCTCGCCTTCAACAGATACGGGCGCTTGGGTGTCTGTTTCTTCATGAGCTGATAGTGACGCGGTTTCCAGCGGCTTGATCCAGATTCAATGACCTTCGCTACCCACTCGGGCCCTGCCGCACAATAGAGAGCCGCCATCGTCGGTCCCATCGCTTGAGAGAACCACGCCAACACCTCTTCGAGCTTGCGGTCTGTCGTCCCCACATGGAACCGGCACCGCGTGAACCCTTCTGTCAACGCCTTCCACCAGGGCAGTTCCGACGACCGACACCGTTCCCACGCTGGCGCATCCGCCGTTGTTTCTCGGAATGAAATACACGACTTTAGGAGCCCGACCGTGAACTCACGCCACTCGTCGAGCGGCAGGTGCGCAAACAAGTTCACACACAACTGTGCCCGGTCTTTCTTGAACTCCAACTCCCAGCGCACCCAGGACCCGTTCACCGCTTTCCCCTTCCCTTGTGCTTCGATCCGCTTGTCATAGACTCTGAGATAAGTTTCGCTCTGTCGGCTCCCAAATGTCACCATCTCCCCCTGGATGTCGTCTTGGCCCTTGTAGGAGCATCGTCGCTTGGCGTCATAGGTGCGCCACCGCATCACGGCTTGTCCCGCATCGGCAGCGGCAATGACGTGGCTGACTGTGGCATGGCCGGTTCGATCATCCAAGGCGACATCGACGCGGGTCCCATGCCCTTTGAGTTCATTGATCCAGCGACAGATGCCTTGCACCTTCTCAGGCTCCCAGGCGGAGACAATCTCACCGGAAAGGGAGACGTGGACCTCACGTGCTCGGTGGGGCATCCCTGTCCCCATGCGTCCACTTCCCCCTCCCGTGCTGAGACAGAGCCAGGCACGAGGATAGCCGTTGAATCCCTTCTCCAGCTCCATCCACTCACCCCCGACCCGCTCTTGAACTTCATCCACGGTGGACGAGGGTACGGTGAAGGCCAACCAATCGACACTGAACAAAAACCCGTCAAGACGAGGCTCGGCTTGAGGCTGTGCAGTTTCTGCCCCCGTAATACTAGGTTGGGGGCTTGGCGGCTGCGCCGCCGGTGTGGGCTCCACATCCGGCGGCGCAACCCGTCCGTCGTTCTCTGTGTGCTTCTCGGGTTCGTGCATGGCGTCCTCCGTGGGGTCGCTCGGATTACATGCCGACATTTGGAGTCACCACAGGCCGAAAGCCAGCAACGAGGATACGGTCGAGTTCCTCGATGGGAATCCGCACTGCCCGGAGACCGGGCTTTACATAGGCAATCTGGCGTTGCAGGATACGTTTCCGAATCGTACTTTCTTTCAGCCCGAGTCGGTCGGCAGCTTCGCGCACGGTGAGCAGCTTGGCACTGGGTCGCATGTAGGCACCTCCTTGTGATTGATGGGGTTGACGTCATCATGCCTGTATTGATATAGACATGATGCACGACTAAGCCATTACCACGCGGGAGCGGAGCGCACCAAGAAATTTGTGGCAGAAGGGCAGTCTGTTGGTGAGAATTTGTTCTGCGAGTATGGGGTGCGTTGTCCGGGATGGACTCCAGCATGACGAAGAAGGGACGAGACGCGATGACACTGAATCGACAGACCATCCGACAGCAATTTAACCGCGAGATGACGAAGGCGCGGGAACGCATCACGGCCACACCCGATGGGGAGATCGGCTGGCTCGTGAACTTCATTCAACTCGACCTCGACGCGCTGACCCCCAGTGAGTGGATGGTGCTCGCGTATGAAGTGGCAAGTTTTACCGAGGTAGACTTCTCGCAGAAGCAGGTGTTCCCGGTCGTATCGTCCTGTGGCTGGACGGTGCAGGCACTCCCCGGCGAAACACAACAGTACACCCTCCCGAGTCGCAAGGAGGCGGCCCATCTTCAAGGCACGATTCGGGGTTATTTGGAGGCATTGTGGACCAACGGCGTCGCACCGATCATCTTTTCGGATCTGACCGTGATCGTCACCCTACCGGGTGCGTTCCACGATCGCTATGGCAGCGTCTTGGTGGCGACCACACCCAAAACCAAAGAATTTGAATACCGCGTGGCGGTCTTACTGGCTCATCATGCGGGGCGTATTCTTCCCTGCCAGGAGTGCCAGCGGATCTTTCTGGCCGCGCGACGCGATCAACTTTTTTGTGACCCACGCTGCCAGATGCGCGTCGCCTCACGGAAATGGCGAAAGGGCAGCAAGAAGACCGCGAGAAAGGAGCCCCGCTAATGGCACGGAAAGGTGGACAGGACCGAGGCATCACCCAGCGAAAGGGTCGCAAAGGCTGGTGGGTCCGCCTCTACATCAACGGGAGAGAGCGATGGTACCGCTGTGATACCAAATCACAGGCCAAAGCCCTCTATGGCCGATTGAAAGCTGACATTCGGGAAGGGACGTTCTTTCCGGAGAAATTCGCGCCACGGAAAGACATCACGGTTCGGGCATGGATTCTCCGTTGTCTCGAAGGGTCCACCAATCTGAACATTGAGAATGAACGGCGGTATGGTCGCCGCTGGTCGTTGCTGCTAGGGAAGCGAATGCTAGCCGATATCTCACGGGAGGATATGCGGCAGATCCAAGCGAAAATGCGCGCCAAGCTCAAACCACGCCCCACGAATGCCCCCAAAGATTTTCAACCCAAGCGCCGGTGGAGCGATGCGACGATCAACCGGCATTTTGCGTTTCTCCGTCATGTGCTCATGCTGGCGGTGAAAGACAGCAAGCTGACGCAAAATCCTGTCTCTGGATTGAAGTTCTTCCCCGAAGTGAAGCGGACGCGGTTCCTAGCAGAAGATGAGTTGGTCCGACTCCGAGGGGTGATGCAACAGGGTGACTGGGAATTGGTTGCCTTTGCGATTGAAACGGGCCTGAGGCGTGGAGAGCAATTTGGGTTGCGCTGGGATCAGGTGGACTTAGAAAACGGTGTCCTGACGCTTCCCTTGCCCAAGGGAGGGAAAACCCGGCATGTGCCCTTGAGCGAGGAGGCTAAGGCGATCCTGAGGTCATTTGGCTCGTTTCTCAGGTCGGCTTGGGTATTCCCAGGATTAAAGGACGTGACGCAGCCGATGGACAGCCGTGCTTTCCTCCGCCGGTCGTTTGAGCCTGGCCTACGAAAAGCGGGGATTGTTGGGGTGTGCTGGCATTCGCTCCGCCATACCGCCGCGAGTCGAAGAGTTATGGCTGGAGTAGACTTAGTCTCCGTGAAAGAGATCCTTGGCCACCGCGATATTCAGACCACCCTCCGGTATGCCCATCTTGCCCCAGGACACCTTCGGGATGCGGTCAATCGAGGAAGTCTTTCTGGAACCGTGACCAAAACCGTGACCAGTCAGGAGGTGGAATGGAAGGAGGAGATGCAACCTGTTGATTATATGGTGCGCCCGGAGGGAATTGAACCCCCAACCCCCGGATCCGAAGTCCGATGCTCTATCCAATTGAGCTACGGGCGCATGTGCTATTTCAAACACTTCGAAGGAGACCTTGTCAAGGACAGGAGTCGCGCTTCCTCACACCAACGTGAGGAGCGTCTCAACCAGTTGATCGATTGATCGATCGTCCGTCGCAACGACATGATCGGTGGCCGCTTGATACTTCGGCGTCCGCTCTCGCAAGACATCCGCAATTTCATCGACAAACGATTTGGTCCCCGTCAATGAGGGGCGCTGATTATCGCCGCCGATTCGTGTTGCGATCGTCTCGACGGAGGCCGTCAGCCAAAACAACCTACCGCTCTGCTTCAATGCCTCTACGTTTTGCGGGCGAAGGATGGCCCCTCCGCCGGTATCGATCACCAACTGGTCCCGGCTGGCCAGTTCCCTGCAGATATCGGACTCCAGATCGCGAAAGTAGTCCCATCCCTCTTGGGCAACGATCTCTGGAATCGCGCGTTTCGCACGAGCGACGATCTCCGCATCGGTTGACACGAGCGTTCGTCCCAACCGCGCCGCCAACAGCCGGCCCACCGTGCTCTTGCCGGTCCCTCGATAGCCAATCAGCACGATGTTCATGAGAAACGGGACTCCAGGACCGCGCGCATCACGTCAGTTGGGGCAGTGTGATTGGTCCAGAGCTCAAACTGCGCGGCGGCTTGATGAAGAAACATCTCGAGCCCTGGAATCGTACGACAACCTGTCGCCTTTGCATCCTTCAGCAACTGGGTATCCCGAGGATTGTAGACGATATCCATGACCGTCAATCCCGCATGCAGCAACGTCGCCGGCACAGCAGTTCCCTGTACGTTGGGCGACATGCCCATCGGGGTGCAATGGATCAGCACATGTGTGTCCGGCAGAACCTTTCGCAACGCTCCCTCATCCAGAGGCAATGCCTGCACGGTCATCCCAGTCTTCGACTGGAGGTCTCCGGCCAAGGCGGTGCGTTCCCGGTCATCGATTCCTAGCAGGCTCAAGCGATCGATCCCAGCTTCAGTCCCAAGCGCGAAGGCAATCGCGCGAGCTGCGCCTCCAGATCCAAGCATGACGACCTGACGCCCTTTCAAGGCAACCCCGCCCTCACGAAGCGCGCGCAACGCACCGGTCGCATCGGTGTTATAGCCTGTGAGGGTCCCACCTTCAGCCACAATGGTATTGATCGCACCAATATGACGCGCAGTCGGTTCAACCGCGTCAAGAAATGGAACGGCTGCCACCTTGTGAGGGATGGTCACGCTGGCGCCTCGGAAGTTACCCAACGCGCGCAGCCCACGAATCGCCTCGCCGATCGCTTCCACGCGGAAGGCCAGATACACGAAGTTCAGCCCGAGTTTCTGAAACGCGGCATTATGAATCGCCGGCGAGAGCGAATGCTCGACGGGATTGCCGATGACGCCGCAAAACTGAGTATGTGCGTTGATGTCCATAGACCGAGAACTCACGACTGCTGCTGATTTAGAAGAACAGAGAGGCACCCATCTCGACGGCAGTGAGACAGAAAACTCGCACGGGACGCCAACTCACGAGATCGTCATCCCTCCATCGATCGGAAAGGTCCCGCCCGTCACCCAGGCTGCCTCGTCGGAAACCAGATAGAGAACCATATTGGCCACCTCTTCCGGCTTACCAGCTCGACGGATAGGATAGTGCGCGAGAATCGGGGCCAGTTGTTCGGGGTTGCTCATCAGCGGAGCGGCCATCGGCGTATCGATAAGTCCAGGGTTCACTACGTTACAGCGAATACCCTCCTTGGCATAGTCAACCGCGATGGCTCTGGTCATGGCATCGAGCGCCCCCTTGGACGCAGCATAGGCCGGCAATGTAGGAAGTCCGACGAGGCTCGCGATGGAGGAGATATTGACGATGGCGCCCTTCCCCTGCTTCAACATCTGCGGCAGTGCCGCTCGCGTCATCCGAAACACCCCGGTGAGATTCACGTCGAGGACTTGCGCCCAGGTTGCATCATCGATCTCATGCAGACGCTTCCCGAAATCCCCGACACCGGCATTGTTCACGAGGATATCGAGCCGTCCGAACTGCTGCACCGTCGCCAGCACGGCCTCCTGGACATGGCGTTCATCTGTGACCGACCCGGCAACGGCGACGGCCTTGCCCTGCGCCTTCACAATATCGCTCACAACCCGGTCCAGCTCTCCTTGCCGTCGCCCCGTAATCACGACCGATGCCCCTTCACGCGCAAAGGCTTTCGCGATCGCTTCACCGATACCCGCGTTGCCCCCGGTGACGACCGCGACTTTCCCTTGCAATCGATTCATCGCGCGTCGTCCTCTCGCTCTTCATGGGCATCACGAGTCTCGTCCATCGCTTCAGCCGCTTGAGCCGTCGGCCACAAACCCGACTCGATTTTCCTCGCCACTGTAATAAAGCCTGAGTGGGCGACCATCCGATGATCCGGCCGCACGCTACGCCCCTGAATCGACCAGGTCCTCAACAGCGACTCAAACGTTTCAATCATGCCAAAGACCATCGCTTTCTCAAGGGCCTCAACCGTCTGCACCACTTGAGGAACGGTGGGAACAAAACTCAAATACATGCCGCCGGGACGAAGGA
>VFKF01000441.1 GCA_009885705.1 Nitrospira sp.
GCCCGAGCGCACAAACCAACGTGCCGAATCGACTCGCGGAAGTCGGCTCGTCCTATTACGATCCATTTAGCGGATTACCGATGTTGTGGAGCCCGACACAGCAGAAGATCTATAGCGTGGGGAAAGACCGGTTCGACGATGGTGGCGACCAAAGTTTCGATGTCAGTGTGCCTGCAATCGTGACGCTCGCTCCTGCTCCGAAGGAATCGCACGCATCTCTTCCGACCCGTCGTTCTGCCCACCGCTAGCGCATCACAGCAGCACATTCTCACTTTCCAGGATGCTCAAAACGTTCGTCCAGCAAGGCCGCAGGCGAGTCGAAACCGGAGGCGTACCCTCAGGGGTACGTTGAGGATTTCAATGAGCCGAGAACGACGCTGGCGGACGTTTTCAGCATCCTCCTATCGATACCGCAATTTGAGCGCCAATATCGCCCCGGTCAGAAGCAGGGTCACTGCATTGGTCAAAATGATCGGCCAGGACTGAAGCACCAATCCGTATAGAAACCAGAGGCAGACGCCTGATGTGAAAATCGCCAGCATGCCCAGCGAGACATCCCCCGCCGACTTCGAGGTCCATGTCTTCTGCAGTTGGGGCCAGAAGGCACAGGTCGTCAACGTCCCTGCCGCAAAACCCAACAGATCGACTCCTGTCATCATGCCCTCCCCATTCGCAATCCCGACATTCCTGAAGAACCGCCGATGTTCCCCTCAAACCCGCTTGTCAAGACCGATAACCCTGTGGTACATTCCCCCGTTCGCAATATTGTCTTGATTCGACCAGATGAAGGAGTGTACCCGTGGCATTTACATGCGACCTCTGCGACAAACGACGCCAATCCGGCAATAACATCAGTCACGCCAATAACAAGACCAAGCGGATCTTCAAGCCCAATCTCCAGCCAGTGAGGGCCTTGATCGACGGTCAGCCAAAGCGCCTTCGCGTCTGCACTCGCTGCCTTCGCAGCGGCAAAGTCATCAAAGCCGTATAACAGATCCAGACAAAGACCGACGTTCGAAGTTCAGGGTTTCGCGTAGCAACACCTTGAACTTCGAACTATTTGTTCTATTGCCCACCCTCGCAAGTCCCTCGTCTCGCATCTCTCAGAAGACCCTAAGGAGCCGACCAGATCACACGTCCGCTCTGATCGGACAACTTCACGGCAAACCGATCGTCCGGCGACAGGGCCAACGTCCGATTCCCATCACGGCTCATCAGCACCAGACCGACCTCGCCATTCTTGTCGAGTCCCAATCCAGCTCGTGCCTTTCCAGTCTGATCCAGCAGGAGAAACTCTTCCGCATTGACCCCATTCACCTTCTGCGCCTTCGCAGAGTTCGGCGCCATCCACCAGCCGCTGACGGCTCCACCGACGATACTTCCAACGAACGTCACGACGATTAACAATACAAATTGGCCTCGGCTCACAGTGCCTCCTCGTTGATATCGCACAGGCTATCGCCCATGCTGCTGCCTGACTTCGATTTCCCTCAAGGACTGCGTGTACGGCGCACACATCTCTTTCGCCTTGGGAGGCTCATCTTGATACTTGGTCAAACAGAGCCGATAAGCCTTCAGGAGTTCCGCCCGCTCATCCTGCAAATCCGCTGTCGATTTGAGCACCCGATATTCTTCATAGTAATGACAGCCGGCGATGGTGAAGATGCACCAGAACGCCAATCCAAGCATGACCGTCTGTTTCATGAGCCCACCTTTGCCTAGTCGGTTGCTGACACACTACCGAGCCACTGCTGAATGCGCCTGTCAGAACAGTTGTCTATGCTGCCAGATACAACAAAGGACTTGGAAGCGCATGCCTCTCAAGTCCTCCATCTCTTCCGTAAGACGGGTCACGCCTCACGTTTCAGTCTTATTTTGGAGCGGGCGAGGGGATTTGAACCCCTGACAACTTGCTTGGGAAGCAAGGACTCTACCACTGAGCTACGCCCGCTCACTGCACCGAATCCTACCTGGACCTCTAGGCCAAGTCAAGAAACTCCTCGTGCTACCCCTTCAATTCAACCAAAGCAAACTTTCGCCGACCAACCTTCAGTCGATAGGTTTTCCCTGTCACGATCGATAAGACGGCATTGGCATCGCTCTGCTTCTGTTCATCGACCTCTAACCCGCCCTGAACAATCAGCCGCCGAGCTTCGCTCTTGCTCGGAACCAACCCGGTCTTCGCCACGAGATCGACGAGACCGATGGTCTGCCCCTCGCGCAAATCGGCGAGGGTCAGGGTCAAACGCACATCCGGCTCTGCGGGAAACTCTCGTTCTGAAAATTTCTGCTGAAAGGCCGCTCTCGCCTGCTGACCTGCTTCCGCCCCGTGATACCGGGCCACGATCATCGCCGCGAGTGCTTGCTTCGCCTCCATCGGATGCGCGGCCTTCACTACGGCCAAGTCTTCCGTGGTGAGCAGCTCGTAGTATCGGAGCATCAAGGCGTCGCTGACGGACATGAGCTTGCCGAACATGTCGTTCGGCGCATCTTCCAACGCAATGTAGTTCCCCTGGCTCTTGCTCATCTTTTTGACGCCGTCCGTGCCTTCGAGCAACGGCATCGTGATGACTACTTGCGGCTCCTGCCCATAATCTCGCTGCAACTCACGCCCCATAAGCAGATTGAACTTTTGATCGGTACCGCCCAACTCGACATCGGACTTGAGCGCCACAGAATCGTAGCCCTGCACAAGGGGATACATGAACTCATGGATACTGATCGGCTTCTGCTCGTGATACCGTTTATGAAAATCGTCCCGCTCCAGCATCCGCGCGACACTGCTATGCGCGCTCAGATGGATCAATCCTTCCGCGGTCATCGTGCCCATCCAGCGGCTATTAAATTCCACCAGCGTCTTGGCAGGGTCGAGAATCTTGAAGATCTGCCGCTCGTAGGTCTTGGCATTCTCCAAGACCTTTTCTTTCGACAGCGCGACCCGCGTATCCGATTGGCCGGTTGGATCCCCGATCATCCCGGTGAAATCGCCGATCAAGAAGATGACTTGGTGCCCCAGCTCTTGAAAGTGCTTGAGCTTATGAATCAGGACCGTATGGCCAAGATGCAGATCCGGCGCGGTCGGATCGAAGCCGGCTTTGACACGAAGCGGACGGTTCTCTTTCAAAGAACGTGTCAGCTTCGATTCAAGTTCGGCCCGCTGAATAACCTCCACCACTCCGCGGAGGATTAACTCAAGTTGACGGGAGAGTTCACTCATGTCGTTTTCTTCCCACTGTCAGGAGATACGGCCTCGGGCGTCACCGTGACCAATGGACGAATTCGCTCAAACTTCTTTTTCCCAATTCCTTTGATGGATCGCAATTCGTCGAGCGAGTGAAAGGCACCCACCGATTGGCGATGCGCCATGATCCGTTCCGCCAACTTAGGACCGATCCCAGGCAGGGCATCGAAATCCTGTTCCGTGGCGCGGTTTAGATCGAGGAGCCCCTGGTGAGATCGTCTCGACGCGGGAGCCATGACCTGCGGAGCTGGCGGCAAGGTCGCAGGGGCCAGACTCACTGCCGCGGCTGGCCCAGGACTTAGCCTGTTGGCAGAAGGCGACCCCTCCAACGATTTCGCGGCAAGATCATGGTCCCGATCGAATGAGGTCGGCAGGGTCCAGCCGATCCAGAAGACGACGGCCATCGTCGCGGCGAACATCCCGAGCTTGATAAGAAAGGATTGCATCATGACGGCATCCGCTTTCGCATCTGATGAATCGCTTTGCCTTCGACATCCTCCGCCGCTTCCATCAACCCCTCGGCCAATGTCGGATGGGCATGGATCATCTCCGCCATTTGAGTCACTGTCGCGCCAACTTGCATCGCCAAGGCTGCTTCATGCACCAGGTCGGCCGCATGGGCGCCAAGGATATGCACGCCGAGAATTTTTCCGCTCGGTGACTCGGCGATGACCTTAAAGAGGCCAGTCGTATCCCCTGTCGCCTGCGCCTTCCCCAAGCCGGCATAGCGAAAACGTCCGACCTGAATGGTCTCGTCCGGGTTCTGCCCGGCAGCCTGGGCCCGTTCGCGCGCCTGCTGCTCCGTGATACCGACACGACCGATTTCCGGCAGGGTAAAAATTCCGGCAGGAATGACGTCGTAGCGAACCGCCGTCTCATGACCCATGATATTTTCGACTGCCACTTTCCCCTGAGCCGAAGCCACGTGCGCCAACATCACTTTGCCGACCACGTCGCCGATCGCATAGATCCCCGGCACCGACGTTTCCATCCGGTCGTTCACCAGGATCTCGCCTCGCCGTCCCACCTGCACCCCGACCTGCTCCAGTCCGATGCCTGTGCTATTGAATCCCCGCCCCACGGAGACCAGCAGCTTCTCCGCCACAACCTGTGAGCCGTCTTTCAAATGGGCGGTGACAGCCGTCGGTGACCGCTCCAATTTCTCCACCGTGGTTCCAGTCTCGACCGTGACCCCGCGCTTCTTCAGCTCCCGCTCCATTGTCGAGGAGATATCCTCATCTTCCAAAGACAAGACCCGTGGCATCAATTCCACAATCGTAACCGCAGTTCCAAGACCGCTATAGAGGGCGGCAAACTCGCAGCCTTCGACACCAGCCCCGACGATCAGCAAACTCGCAGGAATGCGGCCGAGATCCAGGAGGTGCTGGCTCGTGAGCAATTGCTGTCCGTCGATGGGAAATTGCGGAAGATTCGGCCAGGACGATCCGGTCGCCACGACGATGGCATCAGCCTGAATATCCCGCACGGTGCCATCGGCAGCAGTCACCATCACCGTCCGACTGTCGCGCAGTGAACCGGTCCCCTGCACCTGCTCGATGTTCCAGGCCTTGAAGAGCGTGGCAATGCCCTTCACGAGTGTCGCCACGACTTTATTCTTTCGAGCGACCATCTTGGCAAGATCGTACGAGACCGGCCCCTGAACGAGCAGCCCCATGTCTTCTGATTTTTTGACCTTATCGCCGAGCTCGACAACCGAGAGGAGAGCCTTGCTGGGAATGCAGCCCCAATTTAAGCAGACGCCGCCGAGCGCGTGGGATTCGATGACCGTAACACGGGCGCCCAGCTGGGCTGCGCGAATCGCCGCGACATACCCGCCAGGCCCGGCGCCGACAATGACGATGTGCTTAGACATGGAAACGAATCAATGCTTTTGCGTGGAGAGAAAGGCCTCGTACTGGGCTGCCGTCATCAGCCCCTCGACTTCGCCCGCATTGGAGAGATCGATCAGCACCATCCAGCCCTTGCCATAGGGATCGGAGTTCACCACTTCCGGGTGATCCTTCAAGTCGGCATTGATCTTGGCAATCGTGCCGCTCACCGGCGTGTAGATCGTGGAGGTCGTCTTGGTCGATTCCACTTCGCCGATCTGCTGACCCGCCTTCACGATGGCGCCGACCTTGGGCATATCGATGAATACAATGTCGCCCAACGCATCCTGGGCAAAATGACTGATGCCGACCGTGGCCTGCGTGCCGCTCACGCGCACCCATTCATGCTCTTGGTGGTACCGGAGGTCTTTCGGAATCATGCGCGCTCCTTTAGCAGGATGCTGAAACAGCCCACCAGCGTCGTTCTCGGCTTATCGAAATCCTCAACGTACCCCTGAGGGTACGCCTCCGGTTTCGACTCGCCTGCGGCCTTGCTGGTCGGCCTGTTTGAGCATCCTGAAGTTATTCTGGCCCCAACACCATACGGAAGACTCCAGCCGTTTCTCTGTATGAACCGGGTTTTTCCGCAGCCTACTCAAACATGTCTCGCTGAGGACTCGGATAATGTGAATGACGACGGCCCTCCTGTCGCTTCATCACCTTGGCCGAGATCTCAAAATTTATCGCGGAATCGTAGTGGTCCGGCGCCTCTTTTGTCAAGGAATCGCCGGTCCGTTTATCAGCAACACATGAGGCCCGGCCTGCCCAACTGTTGCCGCAATGGAGGCTTGCACCGCTGCGACCAACGAGGCTGTGTCTGAAGCACCCAGGGCCATGCCCAGCCAGAGTTGCCGTTCGTCTCCAGACGTCAGCGCCAATCGCTGTCGAACCCGCTCCATCCCAGCCCCAGGCTCATTCAATCGCTCAGGCGAAATCGGCTCGGGCTGAACGATGACATGTAACCCTCGTTGCTTGGTCTCGAGCAGATCTTCTCCATAGTCCGTCAATGCCTCCGCTGGCGAGAGCACCGCCTGCTCATGCACCGCCACCGCCGTCACAAACCCCGGTCTCGTCTGACGCAACTGCCTGGTGAGTTGTGCAAGGAACCCCAGATAGGTCCTCGCCTTCCACCCGGCCCAGCGCCAGGCGTCCGGCGAGACCGGTTGGTCGCGGCTATCGAGAGAAGGACCAAACATTCCTTCGAACAGCCGTCGCGATATCGGGCTCCATTCTTCTGCGAACCCCCGAGCCCTCCTCGCCTCCATCACCAGCCCATCGATGTCGGTGCGCAACAAATCCTGCGCCACGTCCCCGACGGCACGCTGATACTCGGGCTGAAGGATATCGACAGAACCGGCCTGCTGGCCCATACCGTTGGCGATGACCGTACGCCACTCAGGATTCGCCGTCATCCACCTAGGCTCATGGAGATTGAGCAATGCCAAGACCGCCATCCCCTTGGCATGGGCGACAGGCACGATCGTCTTGAACCGATCCGCGACAACCGAAACCTCGGTGATTTGACCAGGCACCCCCATCGGGTCTGGCGCCTCTGCCTCAAGAATCAACGATGTCACACCGGCGTCGGCCAGCTGCGCAATCCAGAGCCCGACATCAGGCACCGTGAGCCAGTCCTGGTTCGGCAACCAGAGCGCAACCTGCCGCCGTTCCAATAAAGAGGTCGAGCCGAAGCTCC
>VFKF01000004.1 GCA_009885705.1 Nitrospira sp.
CTGCCCTCTACGGCGCGCATCGAGCGACCTCAGCTTTATCGTGGGGGCTCTGCGAGCAAGGAGGGCACCTGACCGCCCCCGAACGCCTCATCTTTTTCCGCCTCGGCCCTGGGCTTCCAATCCAGGCTGTAATATTCTCCGCGGTCCCTGGCCCAGGGATCGAACACGTTCACGACGCCCTGCAGTTCGCCCGCCAGTTCCGGCATCGTGCGCAAGAGCACGCGTTTCAGGGGAGAGACCGGCTGTGTGTGCCCGTTGATCCTCCCCTGCTCCATCTGCTCCGGACCCGGTCCATTGTGCATGACCCAGTCGACACCGAACGACGTGTAGAACTCCGGACGGAAGCTCGACGTGAAGAACCGGTCGCTGAAGAGACGGCGCGAGGCATTGAGGATAAACACGACGAACTGGGTTTCTGAAATGGCGAAGCCATGCGGCCGCCGAAACTCCGCCAGCCATCCCACCACCGTATCGACGTCCTCGATGTTGTCGATCATGGCGCCGTTCGGATGGCCCAGACAATCGTTGATCGGTGAGCCGTCGTCGTTTAACCGGGCGTCGGTGATCCTCTTGGAGGCATCGCACCGGTGCTGTCCGTAGACCTCGCGCACGATCTTCACGAGCTGCTCCTGCTCGCTCCGCTTCTTCGCATCCTCCTCGCGCTGGTCCACAAAGTCGTCGAAGCTGGTCAATTGCATGAGCCCATACTGCCGTCGAAATTCGTTGTACCGCGGAACGCCCCGCTCCCGATCCCTGATGAGATCGAGGGCTGCCACGTCGATCTGCTTGGTGGGAGACTGCAGGCGATTCATGGTGAGGTTCTGCAGAAACTGCGGATGATTCTGCAACGTCAGCGCTCCCAGCCGCTGACGGCCCATGCTGAGCGCCCAATTGGAGAGGCCCTTCTCCCGCATCGCCCCGGTGGCCTTGCCCCGGAAAGTCTCGATCACCGGCACCTTTTGCCGGATGACGTTCGGCTCCCTGTTCCACTCCCGATAGTCGATCAGGTCCGGCAACAGCGGATGCAGCCGGTACACGGTGATGAACTCCTCGGGAAAATTGAAGGGGGAACCGAAATGGTTCACGCCCCCGTTGATGTGGTCGTTATTCTTCAAATCCCAACGATCTTCTTTCTTGGGATTGATCAGGCCGACAAGCGGCACGCCCTCATAGACGCGGTTGCCCAGGCCGAAGATGCCGGGCCCCGCTGCCAGCGCCGCGTAGAGGCTGTTGGCCTTCTTGGCATCGTCTGAATCGCCGAGGCGGCGCACGACTTCCTGCAGCGCATCCGCCACCAGCTCCTGCTTCTCAAAGATCCCGCTCCAGTTGGCATGCATGCCCCGATTCATCGGCTCGTTGTAGAGCAGCTGCGTGGTCCATTCGATGGTGTGGATCTTGGCAATCTCCGCCGCAACCACCAGCCTGGCTACTTCGAACAACTCGTGCGGGGTGACGTCTCTGTAACGGATGACGCGGTCCGGCTCGGCGGGATTTCGCAAGCCGCTGTCCGCATCGGGCGCGAGCGCGGTCTGTTTGCGGAAAGCATCGACGAACGCGTTGTGCTCGCGGGCGAAGACGTTGTGGTAGAAACTCAGCCCGATGGACCAGTTGTCAGGAAAGGCCGTGGCCTCCTGACCGGACCATTCGGGGTTGATCGGGTCGCCCGATTCAAAAATCGGCAGGTATCCGGATTTGTCTCCCGCTTCAACCGGCAGGAGCCACAACTTGGCCGAGTCCTTGGGGTCGCGCTTCACACGCTGGCCTGACTGCTCGTCGTATCCATAGAGCTGCGAGGCATCCCACCAAGCAGTAACGTGATTGGCGGTCGTCTTCGGCGCTCTCGTGAGGTAGGTCTTGCCGCCCTTCGTAAATGCCCGTGGCTCCGTGCTGTCGGCGATCAAGGCTGCATCGATCTTGTCGTCTGGCCGGCAGCCCTGCTGCGTGATCTCGTCACCGGTCAGGGGCTGCTCGACGTTCTTGACCAAGTGGGTGGCACAGCCGACCGGCATCCAATCTGGCCGATTGTGGCCCTCGTCCACATGGGCGAACCAATCGTGCGTCATGAACTGGATCCAGAAGGCGGCCAGCACATTGAAGAACGGCGCTTGCTTGTACTCGCACTCGGCTTCCTTCGCGCTACCCGCCAACCCATGGCCCTCGCGGCATCGATCGGGCTGCGATTGCCGGCGCGTGAAGAGTGTCCGGCTGATGACTTGGGGGTCCGGCTTGAGGAGCCCCACACGATCCCCATGGCGATTCCTAGCGATCTCGTTCAGCCCCAGATCCGGAAACGTCGCATCGAACGGCACGTTCCGCGCGAACAGTTGCTGCGTCGACCCCATCAAGGGATTGCGGATGTCGTTACAGATGCCGCTCAGGTTCCGGAAGCGAATCAGTTCTCCCCGGCAGACGTGTGTTCGGTCGCCGCCGACAGCCAGGTAGTCGGGATGGCGCTGCGGCAATCGCAACTCCGGCCAGGTCTTAAGCACCGGCCCAGCCTCGCCGTCGCGGCCTGTCACGTAGGCCTCGTAGGTGTTGTTATTGTCGAAGAGGTTGAATTTGATCAGTTCGATGCGTTGCACTTCTAGATCGTAGAGCGCGCCGTTGATCCCATGGGCGTTGGGACCCAGGACCTTGGTATGGGCGAATAGGCGCGCAG
>VFKF01000010.1 GCA_009885705.1 Nitrospira sp.
ATTGCACCGCATGAACCTCCCCTTTCTTGACCGAGGCTCGACTGCGTGGTACTGTGCGCCCCCATTATGAAAACCACTCGTTCCGCTAAGCTGTTTGCCGATGCACAGACATTGATTCCCGGGGGCGTGAATAGTCCGGTGCGCGCCTTCCGCTCTGTCGGAGGCCAACCCCGGTTTATCAAGCGTGCCAAAGGCGCCCGCCTCTTCGACGTCGATGGAAACAGCTATCTCGACTACGTCCTGTCATGGGGCCCGATGATTTTGGGTCATGCCGCCCCATCGGTGATCAGTACGATCAAAAAGGCTGCTGCAAACGGCACCAGTTACGGCGCACCGACCGAGCTGGAAGTCACGCTCGCCCGCATGATCAATCAAGCTCTCCCCTCGATGGAGAAGGTCCGGCTGGTGAGTTCCGGTACCGAAGCGGTCATGAGTGCCATTCGAGTCGCCCGTGGCTTTACGAAGCGAGACAACATCCTCAAGTTTGAAGGCTGCTATCACGGCCACAGTGATTATTTGCTGGCGAAAGCCGGCTCAGGTCTGGCCACGTTGGGGATTCCTGATTCGCTGGGAGTCCCGGCTGATTTTGCCAAGCACACCTTGACCGTCCCGTACAACGACATCCACGCGGTGCAACAGATCATCAAGGAACATCGGGGCACGTTGGGCTGCATTATTCTGGAGCCAATCGCCGGGAACATGGGCGTCGTGCCGCCGAATCCTGAGTTTCTGACGTCTCTCCGTCGACTCACTGCAGAAAACGACATCCTCCTGATTTTCGACGAAGTGATCTCCGGCTTTCGTGTGGCCTACGGCGGAGCCCAAACACTCTATGGAATTACTCCGGATCTGACAGTGCTGGGGAAGATCATCGGCGGAGGCTTGCCGGTCGGCGCCTACGGAGGACGGAAAGAGATCATGGATTTGATCGCGCCATCCGGGCCGGTCTATCAGGCAGGAACCTTGTCGGGAAATCCGTTAGCCGTATCCGCCGGGATTGAAACACTCAAACAGCTCAAGCGCCGCGGGGTCTATAAAAAGTTGGACGAACAGTCGGCAGCGCTGGCCAAGGGGATTGGAGAGGCCGCAAATAAAGCGGGTATCCCCCTCACGCAAACCAGGATCGGTTCGATGCTAGGCGCCTTCTTTACGTCAGGACCGGTGGTGAACTGGAATACCGCCAAGCTGTCAGACACAAAGCGATACGGACAATTCTTTCACGCGATGCTGGAGCAGGGAGTCTACTTGGCTCCCTCGCAATTCGAGGCCGCTTTCCTCTCGACCGCCCATTCAAGCCGCGATATCGAATACACGATCAAAGCCGCACATTCCGCCTTCAAAGAACTTTGAAGAGCTGATAGCTAATGGCTGATGGCGTATAGGCCAGAGGCCTAAGAGCTTATGGCTGATAGCATATGGCAGGAAAAGAACGACCAGTCAGTCGTTAGCTCTGGCTATACGCCATAAGCTATAAGCTCTGTCCGGCTGTATCAGGCGAGATACGAACTAAACCATTTCGGATACAACGCAGGCTCCCGAATAAGCTGTTCAACACGACCGTCCAGCAAGGCCGCAGATAGCTCAAGGGCCCAACGTATACTAAATACGTTGAGCCCTTGAGTGAAACGATCAGAACCTGACGGAGGGTTTCAGCAACCTCTCTATTCGTCGTCGTCCTCGTCTTCCATGTCCAACACTTCCTGCCGCTTCTGCTCTTCCATCGCATTCACCAGGAGCATGCGAATAAACAGCGAATAGAGCGAGCCTTTTTCCAGCGTCCCCCCTGGAGGAATGGCGATCTTGCCTTCCTTGATCATACGATCCATCCAGATTTTCTGGTCGGGCGCGATCAAGATCGAAATCTCGACTAGCCCCACACGTCCCATCATATCCATAGTCCGGTCCCCTTCTATTTCGTTACATCTTTCCCATCGACATGTCGGCATTTCAGCATGCGAATTTCTTCATTGTCAACAAAACGGGAACGGACCCCGTCTTCTGGCATAAACCCTGCTGATCAACTGATCGTATGAAACGATTCCAACTCATATTGCGCGCCGTGAGAAACGCCTCCTGGGGCTGTCTTCTGGTCGCCCTCTGGACCATACCCTGCTTGTTCGCCATGCCTCATGAGGGGCTGACTCAGTCAACCACCGCGCCGCCCTCCTCATTACCCACTGCTCCGTTATCGCCCGATGCCACCAGCCCCGATTCACGCTCCTCCTGCGACCTCTGCTGGAAACCTGAACCGCGAGCCGGGAGCACCGTCCGTCCCCACCGACCTCACCGTGAGAAGGGACTCCATCCACACAAGAAGCCCAAGGGACTGCGCCGATCCAACAGCAAAAGTTTCCGATCGCTGCTTCGCCGACAAGCCCTCGCCCCACTCGGTGGCACCGAGCGTACGGTCGACGGTCGACAGGTCCACGTGCTCGACGGTGACACCTTTCGTTATGGGACCGAGCGCGTCAGACTCCGAGGCATCGACACCCCGGAACTGAACGAGCCAGGCGGACAAGCAGCCAGGCAGCGGCTGGAAGAATTGCTTCGCAGCGGATTAGTCCGCATTGTCCCGCACGGACGAGACGTCTACGATCGTACCGTAGCCGATGTATACATCGATGGGCGGAACGTAACAGAGATGCTTCAAGTTGAAGGCTTCGCGAAGCCCCACTGAAACGGCTGCGGGAAAAGTGCACTCAAAGAGGTGGCATGAAGAAAATTCCCACAATCGGAAACAAAACACATACCAATGTGTTCAAGTTCACTCCCTTCGGTCGCCGGACCTCGCTATCGCTCGGCCGATTAACACAACATTGGGTAGCTCTGGCGATGGGAACAACCGAGGTGGGATGGACGGCTTGCGGGTGAGTTACGGCTTCTTCTTGTTTTTATCCGACGGATTATCCGAAAACAGCAGCCAACCGAGCACCATAAAACCGATCGCAAAGCCGGTGATGGCGAGCTAGATTTCTACTTTGGCATATGAGGAGCCCCCTCTCGGACAAGACCGTAAGGCACCCGGTTCATTTGTAGATGTTATACTTTCCCTTACAATAAAAAGGGGCTCGCTTATGGCCTTAGGATTTCCGATTCAACTCATTTCTAAACTACGTTGTACCACTGATGGCGCGGCACTCGAACTTGGCCACAATTGTCAGCTGAGTGAAGACGGTGGTTTTATTAGACATGGAACATTACATTGCTGCAACTGCGCCGCTACTTTCACAATTGATGACGGCATCTTGAACATGCTGAATCACGACGCGCTGGACGATGAGAGCAAGCTCGAACAGCAATTACGAAACGAACGTGCAATTAGATCTGCCAATGCCTCCAAGGCTGCTTGGTATGAAAACGAATATAGCTCCGCAGAATTGATTCCCACGTTGAACGCATTGTCCGCTGGTCAAGGCCAGACAATACTAGAACTTGGGTGCGGTGACGGGCGTTATACAGTCCTCCTCGCTGATCAGTGCCAATGGGTATTGGCTGTTGATTTCTCGCTGGAGTCACTGCGGATTTTGCAGCTCCGACTTGAGGACACACGCAATGTGGCACTTGTACACGGTGATATTACAACCATGAAAGTGGGTCCTGAGAGCTTTGATCGCGTCCTCTCCACCCTCGTGTCTAACCTGCCCACACGGGAACACAGAAATGGGATGTATCGGCTAGCCGGAGATGCCCTCAAGCTAAGTGGGCGCTTCGTTTTCAGCACACATCATCATGGGTTTTGGCAAATGCTACGCGGTGAAGCAAAATCAGGAAGGTACGAACTTAGCGGCATCTATCGGTACAATTTTACTGTGAGTGAGTGTACGGCGGAAGCACGACGATACTTTGAATCGATTAAAGCAAGACCAATTCAAATTTACCTTCCGTTAGCTCGCAGACTGCGGCTGCCGTTAGTCACTCTGTCTCGCTTTCTTGAGCCTATCCCGTTAATCAACAAATTAGGTGAGCTTATCCTCTGTACCGCTGAGCGGCCGATTCGAGACAATCTAGGCGAGGCAAAAACCAAGGCAGGATGAACTGCTTGCGGTTAATTACGGCTTCTTCTTGTTCTTCTCCGACGGATTATCCGAAAACAGCAGCCAACCGAGCACCATAAAACCGATCGCAACGCCGGTGATGGCGAGCCAGGTTCCGAGCTTGTCCATTTAGTGACTCCTTCGCTTCATACGTCTCTCGTGAAGCGTCTCTCGTATCTCGCAAAACATGACGGCCCCTTCCGCCTTACGCTTCACGAACGACGGCCTCAAGCAGACCGCGCCTCAGACTGTAGTGCGGCGAGCATCGCCTTGTCGAGACGCTTCACCTTCCCGTTGCCATCCGTTGCCGCGAGGCGGGCCGAGCCTTCGACGATCACTCGCCGACTTTCCCGTTCTCTGATCACGTGCAAACAGGTGAAGGCGGCTGCCGTTACGTCGGAGACGACCGTCTCGATGACCAGCGTATCTCCATAGCGCGCGGAAGACCGGTAATCGACCTCGGCATGCACCACGACGAATACCGTGCCTTCGCTCATAAGCCCGGCCACTGACAATCCTCGTTCTTCAAGATACTGCGTCCGCGCCCGCTCGAAATACTTCAAATAGTTCGCGTAATACACGACCCCGCCGCAATCGGTGTCCTCGTAGTAGATCCTAATTTCCATAGGAGCGAATGGCCGAATAAGAGCTTATGGCGTATGGCTAATGGCCCGGACAATAATCTAGCCAAGACAAATGTCGAATATTACGATATCAACAGCGTGTTTCTAAAAGCGTTGATACTTTTCGCAAGCCGCTGTCCATCCTCATATAAGACACGATGTTCTATCTCTGTAATGTACGCTCGATCCTTGGCAAGAAACGCCCCGGCAACCACTTCAAAAGTTGACCCCAGGGCAATCTCCAATTGATAGTCGAATGCTTTGTTACTGTTTTTGGCCGTCCCCTCCGCGATATTGAGCGCGATTGAGTTCACTGCCCGATTCAGCTGGGATTTTAATCCATAGTCTTCATGTCTGGGAAACTTAGCGGTTACGGCATAGATCCTTGTCGCGTACTCCTTGGCCAACTGCCAAATTTCCAACGTTTCAAATCTGAATGCCATTCTTAATTTTGTCTTTGTTCCTGCTATACGCTACCAGCCATACGCCATAAGCTCTTTAGACATTCAGCGTTGGAAATTTCGGGAGCGACGCCTCATGCACCCCTGTGAGTCTCAACACGACGTCGTACAACTGCTGGACCCGCTCGGCCTTGACCGGCTCGAAGCCATGGCCGAGGACGGCATGACTGGCCGCGTCGAGCAGAGGTTTCATCGTCGGCCACTCGCGCAGAAAGGCTTGGCCCATCTGGTCGCCCAATCCGGCCAATACCCGAAACTGCGCCTGCAGAGGCAATTTGTACTTGCCGTCGAGATCTTCCAACCAGCAAGTCCGGCAGGTTTCTCGTAGCGCCTCCGGCAATTGCTCCGGCAGCACGTCCCAGGTTTTGATCTGGTGCTGCTTGAACAGTTGTCGTTGAGCGAAGGCTTCGAGCGCACGAACCAACGAAACCATCGCGGTCTCCGGATCATGCGCGCCACGCAGTCGCCGACCGGCATGGGCCAGTAAATCGATAGGCTGCATGTCTTTGACCGGGGCAGGATCGAGCACGAGTTTTTCCAGAAATCCCACATTCGCTTTGATCGGGGGAAGGACTGCTTTGAGCCCTGGTGGTCCGCCCCACAATGCCGCCATCTCGAAGGCCTTCACGGCATGCTTTAATTTCTCCCAGGCCTGACGGTACTGAAATCGCTCCCAGAGATCGTAGCCATCTGCCAGATCTGCAAAGGCGCGATAGAGCGGCTTCTGCCCCCCGCTCACCCTGGCTTCGAGCTCGCGAAACAGCTTTGCCGATGCGGCAAACAATCCCCGATTGAACAACTCGCAGCCCTCGCGGCGCGAGACCGAGGCCGCTTCATCCCAGGGATTGCCCTGCGTCCAAAGGAACGGCTGTCCGGCGATATCGATTCGGTCCTCTTCCTGCCCCTCTCGCGCCGGCACGAGCGAGACCACCCGCGAGCTATGCGACAAGGTGGCCAGCGTGAGCGCGCCCGCCATGGCCGGAGTCGCCCCGGTCACATCGACGACGAGCTCGCCAGGTTGTACATCCCAGGTACGCAACATCTCCGGGAGCGCCTGCGCCAGCGCCCGATAACAGCTGACAAATTCGTCGGTCTCCGCCAGGACCACCCAATCCCACCGTCTAGGCATATGTTCAATCTTCGGTTGGACGTCGGCTTCGACGAGCGCCTTCGCCCCTTCCGGCAACACAAAGCAGAGCGAGTCCAGCTGCAGACGATTAATCGAATAGACCGCCGCCGCCGTATGGCCGGTGAGTGCGATCACTAATGCTTTCACTGGTTGGTCATGCGCCATTGGGCGCGGACTATATCATAGGACGGCGCAAATTCCTTCCGGCTTCATACTCTGCCTTCTGCTTGACGGTCTTCGGAAACGCGCTTAGACTTTCCTGACGCGCGACATCTCTCGCAACTCTTTCGAATACTGAATGAGGTCCCCCGATGATCTGGTGGTATTGGATGTTCCTCGGCCTCGTGCTGCTCGGCGTCGAAATGGTCACGCCGGGGGGCTTCTATATTCTCTTCTTTGGGTTGGCGGCTCTGATCGTTGGCAGTCTCACCTGGCTGGGATTCGCCCAAGCAGAATGGCTCCAGTGGCTCTTGTTCTCAGGACTCGCGATCCTATCCTTGCTGGTGTTCCGCGGACCGTTATTGGCCTGGATCAACAGACAAGACAAGGATCTGCCTGCCGTGGATTCACTCGCGGGAGAAAGCGCGATCCCCATTGAAGACTTGCTGCCAGGCGCCACCGGCAAGGCTGAGCTGCGCGGCACCTCCTGGACTGCCCACAATGCCGGGACGGTCCCTTTGACCAAGGGACAACGATGCACCGTCAAGCGGGTCGAGGGACTCACCATCTGGATATCAGCGGAATAAGCAGGGGAAACCTGGAACGAACACGAAGGAGTGCACGATGAGCGAAGGACTTTTTGTCATGCTGGTCTTGGCCTTGCTGGTGTTGATCGTCATCGGCAAGACCGCCGTGGTCGTGCCGCAGCAAAGCGCCTATGTGGTCGAGCGACTCGGCAAATACGCCGCCTCACTGGATGCAGGGTTTCATATCCTCCTCCCCTTCATCGACCGTATTCGCTATAAACATTCGCTCAAAGAAACAGCCATCGACATCCCCGAGCAGGTCTGTATCACCCGCGACAACGTCCAGGTGTCGGTCGACGGCATCTTGTACCTCAAGGTCTTGAACCCTCAGCGCGCGTCGTACGGCATCAGCGACTACAATTTTGCGCTCATCCAACTGGCGCAGACCACGTTGCGAAGCGAGATGGGCAAGATCGAACTCGACCGGACATTCGAAGAGCGGACGAACATCAATATCCAGGTCGTCAACGAACTCGACAAGGCCTCAGATCCCTGGGGCGTCAAAGTCCTCCGATACGAAATCAAGAACATCACCCCCCCGAAGGGCGTGTTGGACGCCATGGAAAAGCAGATGCGGGCAGAGCGGGAAAAACGCGCGGTGATTCTCACGTCGGAAGGCGAGCGCGACGCGGCCATCAATCAGGCCGAGGGTGAGAAGCAGCAAGTCATTAAAGCCTCGGAGGCGAAAAAGCAGCAGCAGATCAACGAGGCAGAGGGAGCGGCATCGGCCATCCTCGCCATTGCGCAGGCCACGGCTGAGGGACTTCGCAAGGTCGCAGAAACGATCCAGATCCCGGGCGGTCAGGAAGCCGTCCAGCTGCGCGTGGCAGAACAGTACATCACCAAGTTCGGCGAGTTGGCGAAGACGACCAATACGCTGATTCTGCCTGCGACGGTCTCCGATGTCGGCTCCATGATCGCCTTGGCGATGAGCGCCATCCGGCAGACCGGTCCCGTCACCACAATAAAGTCGTAGCCGGCCCACAAGGCAGGTTTGACAGGTGACGGAGGGTTGCCTAGAATCGCATCCTATGAAAGATCTTATACTCAGTGCCTTTGCCGACAGCGCCGCCGTGAAGCAACAGTTCGCGCGCGACCATGCCGATCGTATCGCGCAGGTCGCAACCTTAATGGTCGCGGCCTTTCGCGACGGACGCAAAGTCTTATTGTTCGGCAACGGTGGCAGTGCCACGGATGCGGCCCATCTCGCAGCCGAGTTCGTCGGGCGTTATAAACGCGAGCGGGCTCCGCTCCCGGCCATCGCGCTGGCCACCGATATTGCCGCCATCACCTGTATCGCCAACGACTACGGCTTCGAAGAACTCTTTGCCAGACAAGTACATGCCCATGGCCAGAAAGGCGACATCGCCATTGCCATCAGCACCAGCGGCAATTCACCGAACGTCTTGAAGGGTGTGGAAGCTGCGCGGGCCTGCGGCCTCACGACCATCGGGTGGACCGGTGGAACCGGTGGAAAACTGGCCGGGCTGGTGGAATACCCCTTCGTCGTACCTTCGACCGTAACGGCCCGCATTCAAGAAAGTCACATCACGCTCGGCCATGTCCTGTGTGAACTCATTGAGGAACAGCTCCTTGGCAAAGCCTCCTGACCGGCAACGGCCCCCCATTACGACCCCGAAGCTGATCGCGCCGATCAATGTGACGGATCTCACGACCTATCCGCTCAAGAAGCGGCACAGTAAGGTTCGCGTCGCCGACTTTGCACGTCCCTGGCACCGTGGAGGCAGCTTCAGCCAGTTCTATCGCTCGCTGCCGGATATCCTCGGCGTGAAAACGTTGCGCGCGGTCGCCAAAGCCATCGCCAAGGCCCATCGCAGGGGCCGGCCGGTCATCGTGGGCATCGGCGCCCACGTCGTCAAGGTCGGATTGAATCCGATTCTCGTGGACCTGATGCAGCAAGGAATCGTATCGGCCGTAGCCATGAACGGCGCCGGGATCATTCATGATTTCGAATTAGCGCTCATGGGACATACCTCCGAGG
>VFKF01000171.1 GCA_009885705.1 Nitrospira sp.
GCGGCTCGGCCGATATCATCGGAGGGGCAGACGGGACTTCCTCAGAACTCGGCAAGCACGACATCTCTGGTACAGGATCCTGCCCGGAAGAATCGGCTGGCAGCATTGGTTCCGTCGATTCGGACAATGGAACCGGCAGCTCCTCAGGGACCGAAGAGACAGATGCCGCGTCTATCAAAACCTCAGGAACCTCGATCGATTCGATGGCAGAACTCAATGTCGTAGGTAACGGAACCTCATGCTGTTCCGGAGCATGATCACCCTGCTCCAGCGACATCCCACCAGAAGGACTCGTCTCTTCAGTGGGGGCAAGTATTACATCCTGAAGCTGAGCCGTCTCGACTGCTGGTAACGTCGCGGCTTCAGCGACTACCGGGGCAGGCCCTAAATAGTCACCGGTTTGTATGTCGAAGAGTGAGGCAAACTGAAACGCCACAGAGCTGGCCGGTGCAAGCGCTCTCACCTTGGCGTAGAGCTGCGACGGCTTCTTGGGATTGTCAGAGTCGGGACTCTCGATGAGAATATCGATCGCCTTGCCCAATTCGGCCACCGCGGCCATGGCATCGCCCTTTTCCTCATACACATGAGCCAACTGTTCGAGAAATGGCACGCACCGAGGTCCGGCAGCTAAGTATTCACGCAAGAGAGACTCGGCTAACCAAAAGTCTTGCCTGCCGATCGCTTCATTGGCGAGAGACTCAAATGCTTGCCGAGCCGTGACGAGACTGCCGAGTCGCAAATGCAGCGTGGCAAAGAGCCGGCGAGCTTCCGTATTGTGAGGATCAAGGGTGAGCAACTCTTTCAACGCAGCAGACGACCGGCCATATTTGCCGGTGTTCATGTGCGTGATGGCTTCTTCGAGCAGTGCGCTCTTCTTGCTGTAGCCGACAAGACCCCGCTTCGGCGCCCGGGAGGGAGTCTTTTTGTCAGTTTTTTGAGGGGGAGTTTTATCCGTCCGCACGCTTCAACCTTAGCAGATCATTAAAAGGTGCAACGTGGCTCCCCACGCCACTTTGCCAAAATTTCACATCCGTGTGGAGGCTCACGCTCGTAGAGGGGCAAACCAAGTAGAGAACTGCAATCCCAATGCCATCACAACTTTCATGTTTAATTTGAGCGCCCCTATGTTATTGAGGAGTTAGTCGATACCGTTATTCCCCCGTTTCCTGTCCGGCCGTCAAAAATGAACAAGGCTGGCAGGAATCAGCAACAGGGACTGTACCCTAGGGTAGCGTCGATGCTCAGACGGAGATGCATGAGATACAATGGATGATCGGTAACCTAATAGACGAAGAAGCCTGATTGCATCCTTGAGCACGAAGGCATCGCTGCAGTTTTGTTGTGTCGCTGGCAAGCTTATGGTACCGTTCGTTATTCCCATTTTCATGCTCAACGTGATCCGAGGGATTATTGATCCCACTCCATACGCATACTGTGTTTGTGAATCATGACTTTTCTCTCTTACGGACAATATAGGTGGATCAGGCCGGCCTTTCTCGGTTGTTTACTGGCAGTGCTGACCGTATCTCTGCTTCCTCTCACCCTACGGGCCGAATCTGGCGCAAGCTCACCCGGCCGCGTCTCTCTCGACTTCAATGACGTTGAACTCTCTGTTTTTGTTCGTTTCATCAGCGAGTTAACCGGCAAAAACTTTGTCTTGGATGATGTCGTCAAGAAAGCCGGCGGGAAAATCAGCGTGTATTCCCCGACCAAGGTTACGCACGACCAAGCCTACAGCATGTTCGTGGCAGCGCTCGAAGTGAGCCGTCTGGCTGTTGTCCAGAAAGGCAACGTCAATCAGATCGTCGCGATGGGGGATCTTCCTCCTGAACGAGGCGCATTCGTCTACAAACTCAAACATGCCAATGCGACCGACCTGGCCGCCATCCTGACTAATCTCGTTGCCCGATCTCAGACCGTGGCACAAACCTCACCGGGCACGAGACCGTTATTCAGACCCTTAAGCGAATTCGAAGCCCCCGTTCAAGTCTTTGCGGACAAAGCCACAAATTCGATCATCATCAGTGCGACCAAAAGCGCCTACACCAAGTTGCAATCCGTCATTCGAGACCTGGATACGCGCCGGAAGCAGGTCTTTGTCGAAGCCGTCATCTTGGAAGTGCAGGTTGATCGACTCCGACAGATCGGAAGTGACCCTCTTCAGGTCATCGGTTCGGGCAAGAGCGGTTCACTGCAAGGTATGGCAGGATTCAATAGTGCACCGGAAAATTTGGCCAACATTGCACAGGCCATTAGCGGGGTGGCTGCTGGTGGGGCAACAGGGGGAGCAGTCACGATACTCAACACGGTCAATGTGCGGGCATTTCTTCAGCTGTTGCTGAACCTCACAGACACCAATGTCCTCTCGACGCCTCAGGTACTTGCCGCAGACAATCAAAAGGCCAAAATCGTCGTGGGTGAGAATCGTCCATTTCCAACCGGCCAGGCCCAGGGAATTACGGGCGGCACACTCGTTACGATCGAACGAAAGGATGTCGGCGTCACACTCGAATTCACGCCGCAAGTTTTAGAGAATGACCTGATTCGCTTGGAGATCAAGCAGGAGATTTCCGCGATCGCGGAAAATGTGTCGCAAACGATCGGAAGTGGAACCTCCTCCGTCCCCGTAGGACCAACCACGACCAAACGATCAATGGAAACCACCA
>VFKF01000418.1 GCA_009885705.1 Nitrospira sp.
TAAGCATATGCCTGCCGGTTGGTGGACTGATGCCGCCAAGCTGGAAGAGGGACGGAAACTCTTCATCGGCGACACGAACCCCGATGTGAATTGCGCGAGCTGCCATGGCAAGGACGGCAAGCCGGTCAAGGCTGGTGCGCGTGACTTCCGCAAGGGCGATCGGATGAGCCTCTATTCAGATTCCGTGTGGTTCTGGAGAATCTCAGAAGGGGTGCCGAATACGAAGATGAAGGCTTGGAAGAGCAAGCTGTCAGACGAAGATCGCTGGAAGCTCGTGTTGTTTGAGCGGAACTTCGGGTTGGCTGGCAAGGCCTGGGACAACGAGAAGAAGTCCTGGGTTGATGCGGCGAGCATGTCGGCTGCTCCTGCAGCTCCGGCCGCGGCTCCCGCAGCGGCAGCTCCGGCAGCAGCTCCCGCTGCACCGGCACCGGCAGGTAAGTAGGCTGATATCAATCTAGTGAGGAGGGGCGGCGAAACATCATGAAAACGTGGCAGCGCAGTCTCATGGCGGCATTCGCGCTTCTGGCGTTGTTCGGAGGCGTGGCGTATGCCCAGGCTCCTGGCGCGTCACCCGTGGAGTTTCCCTATACGGGGAACCGGACCGCGGTATGGATCGTCGCCCAGCTTCACATCCTGTTTGCGGGATTCATTCTCGGTGCCCCAATCTTTGTCGTGATCTCGGAATGGTTGGGGTACCGGAAGCAGGATCCACGGTACGATCGTTTGGCCAAAGAGGTGACGAAGGTCACGGTCATTCTCTACAGCATGACCGCCCTCACGGGAGGGCTCTTCATATTCGTGCTGCTCGCGACCTATCCGCAGTTCACGACGTGGCTGATCAATCACTTCTATCTGCTGTTCGCGGTGATCTATCCCTTGCTGTTCATCAGCGAGACCATCTTGCTGTACATGTATTTCTACACCTGGGACTCCTGGAAGGGTGAGAAGAAGGCTCGACATATCGCCCTCGGGGTGCTCTTGAATCTGATCGGTACGATCACGCTGTTCGTCATCGACGGTCCGA
>VFKF01000116.1 GCA_009885705.1 Nitrospira sp.
ACCCTGCTGAAAATCCGCCGATCGACCCATCATGTGCCACGATCCGATGACAGGGGATCACCATCGGCATCGGATTCGCCCCCACGGCATTACCGACGGCACGGGCATAATGGCTGCCTCCCACGCGCATGGCGACCCATTGATAGGATCGCAGCCTGCCATAGGAGATACTCAGCAGCGTTCGCCAGACCTGTTGCTGAAAGCTCGTCCCTCCCGAAAGGTCGAGCGGCAGGTCGAAGGATTGACGGGCCCCGTCGAGATAGTCGATCAATTGCGCCTGTGCCTCTCGCAATCGCGAAGAGGCCCGGCCCTCCAGCAGCTCCACAGAATCCTCTGGCAGCTCGGACAACAGGGCCTGGCGCGACGCCTGTGGCATCACCACCGCGTCGATTCCTTTCGACGTTTCAGAAATGCCCATCCAGCCCCATTGCGTCCGAAAAACAAAAACGACAGACGCCAGGCGTGGGGCACGAGGCGCGAGGGGAGGGAGGGAGTTATTGCGTGTGCTGGATCTAGCGTCGGTCGTCTTTCCGCTTTTGGCTCTCATAGCCTTCAGCCTTTAGCCTTTAGCCTAAGTTTTCGTTGTACCATCCCCCACACGAACACAAGCTCTTCAGAACGCAGCATGGCATGGACACCCAAATAGCCACTCACACTCAAGCCAATTGTCATCGTAAGCATGATCGACTTCTCGAGCCAATCACCGAGATGCGTCCACAACTGCGCTGTGGATACCCAGCCACAGATGACAACCAACGGCACGGACGCGACCAGCACACGGAGCGACGATCGTCCCACCGACCCCCACTCGATGCCGCCTAATCGGCGGTGCAGCACCGCGACTAAGATCCCTCCGTTCACCATCGCCGCCAAGGCTGTGGCCAAGGCCAGACCAGCCGCACCAAGCGACGACATGAGTAGAAGTGAGAACAGAAGATTGGCCGCGACAGCGATGGCCGCTGAGATGGCCGGCGTGCGCGTGTCTTGCAACGAATAGAAGGCCGACACAATGATACGGACTCCTCCGAAGGCCCAGAGACCGACGGAATAACAGAGCACCGCGAGCGCGGTCTCAGCCGTATCGTGCGCCGTGAAGGACCCATGCTCGAAAAACAGATGGACGATCGGTTGCCGCAGGAGGATCAACCCCAGCATCGCCGGAAGAATGATGAACAGGATCATGCGCAGGCCGAATCCCAACGTCACTCGTAATTCCCCCAATGCGCCGCGCGCGGCCTGCGCCGAGAGGGTCGGCAAGATGGCTGTGGCCAATGCCACACCAAAAATTCCGAGCGGAAACTGAATCAACCGCATGCCGTAGAAGAGATAGGTCGGCCCGCCTGCAAAGAAAGAGGCGAGGATCGTGCTCACGGTAATGTTGATCTGTGTCACGGACAGACCGAGAAGCGATGGGATCATCAGCGCACCGATTCGCCGTAAACCTGGATGCCCCCACTCCCATCGAAATCCGAACAGCAAACCTCGCAGCTTCAGGCTGGGAAGCTGCATGGCAAATTGTGCGGCCCCTCCTGCGACCACCCCTATGGCCACGCCAACAATCGGCTCCGACAGGTACGGTGAGACAAACAACGCACAGCCGATCATGAAGATATTGAGAAAGAGCGGCGAGAAGGCCGGAGCCGCGAAGGCCCGCACGGAGTTGAGAATCCCCATCGCCAATGCCGCCAGGCTGATAAACAACAGATAGGGAAACATGACGCGGGTGAGCAGCGTCGTCAGGGCAACTTTTTCAGGGTTCGCATCAAATCCAGGCGCAAGAAGTTGCACGAGCCACGGCGCGGCAAGAATACCCATGACGGTGACCAGGGTCACGATCGTCAACAGCGTGGTAAATACGGCGCTGGCCAGTTCCCAGGCTTCCTGCTTGCTGCGCAGAGTCCGATATTCCGTAAAGACAGGAATGAAGGCCGAGGACATCGATCCTTCAGCAAAAAGTTCGCGCAGCAAACTGGGTATCCGAAAGGCGACGTAGAACGCGTCCGCGGCAGGCGTGGCACCGAAGAGGCGGGCCAAGACCATGTCGCGGACGAAACCGAGAATCCGGCTGGAGAAAGTACCAATGCCGATCACCCCGGCCGCTTTCACGACGGAATGATTTTCATCCTGCGATGCTGGTGGAGAACCGGGTGACGTGGCAGGTTCGGACATAGGCTTGGATTCTAGCGGAACCTCGCCAGGCAGTCTATCAAGGCAACGATTATGACTCTTGAATCAATGTGTCGGGTAATTCGTTCGGATTGTCGCCCAGGACTGTAGGGCTGACCGGGCGGTCTATAGCGCAGGATATCGATCATGCTATCATGCACATGATCAGTATGATACGGAGGAGAGACCGTCCGATGTCGCTTGAACCCTCTTCACATTTACCCGGCGGATATCAGATCACGCACCGCACCCTCGGCATCTATCAGGGCAGCGCGATTGAGCTCGCATTTTGGCATCCCTCATCCGGGATGCCGGAATATGGGCTCTGTCGGTTCGCCACGAAAGAGAAGGCCGAATCCTATCGCGCCTACCTCTGTTCCCCTGCCTGCCCGGAGCCCCTCGATGAGAAAGATCTCACCGTCGAACCTTATGACCTCGCTACGCATGAGGAGCTGATCAACGATCATCCGCTCTACTCTGCCTGGGAAACTCCGACCTAACAGGATGCTGAAAAAGTCTGCCAGCAGCGCTCCCTGCCTTCGCCGAAGCGACTTCGCGCAGGCAGGTCGCATCGTTCAGACCCTCAACGTACCCTCCGGGTACGCCTCGGCCCTTCACTCGCTGCGGCCTTGATGGACAGCCCTTTTAAGCATCCTGCACATCGCGGCAAACTCTATTCTATTTCTATCGACGATGAGATGGGGATGAAGGTTCGCAGCCCGTTCAGGCGGCGGCATCCACTTGACTGGAGGATTTTCCTGACTGATCCTGCGTCTGAGCCTGGACAAAGGCCAGCAGACGCTTGTCCTCTTGGGCAGCTCGAAGAAACTTGAAGGCGATACCGCGAGGACTCACCGAACGGACCATTGCCGCCACTTCAAGCGGAAGATCACCTTCGCTCAACGTCAATTGCAGATAAAAGATGTCGTCCGTATGGACCAAGGTCTCGCTCTTGATGATGCAGCCGCCCATCGAGAGATCGAGCACCGTTCCCTCACCACGAACCTTGCCCCCGGAAAAGGAGAGATAGAGCCGCACGGGGATACGAAGATGTTCGCGGCGATCCATCGGATGTGTGGGATGGTCCAGCCACAGACGAGATGCGAGAAACCGGTGACTACACGACGGACATTTGAATGGCGCCACGAAAAGGAACGACGCGAGATGCTCGCGGGGCGATTGCGGGAGAGACCGCAACATACCGTCCTTCTGACAACGCGGACAGTTCAGGATGCGGCCCATATCATTGATTCCTCGTTGTTCCTATGACACAGACTTGACGAAAGGCCGAGTCTTATCTTGTCCACGGATAGATGATCTCCTCCTCACTGTCAAGAAAACCTACGTTCCGTGCGAATATGTCGTTATGAGACGTATCCTGTTTATCCGCGAACCGCTCCATCTTCACGCACAATGGAAGATGCCGCTCGGCCCGCGAGTAATCCCGTCGCCCAAGCCCATTGAAAGTTAAACCCGCCGATTCGACCGTCGCAATCGAGGATTTCTCCAACCAGATAGAGGCCCGGCACGAGCTTCGACTCCATCGTGCGAAAATTCATTTCCTCCAGTAGAACACCACCCGCCGTAACCTCCGCATAGTTCCAGCCCCGATCCTGTAGCACTGGCAGCGGAAACTTTACGAGCCCTACCAATAGACGATCTCGGTCCTTCCTCGGAAGTTGACCGATGGCTGTCTGCCCATTGATTCCCAGATATCGGCAGAGGGACTCGGCGAATCGCTCCGTGGCCAGATGCGCCAGAGTTTTGATCAGCGAGCGACGAGGGGATCCCGCTGCTTGCTCCATGAACCATTGGCGGGCGGATTCTTGAGTTAGGGTCGGCAGGAAATTCACGGATAGCTCAACCGGCTCGTTTTTTTCGCTGGCGCTTGTCCAAAACCGGCTGGCATCCATCACGATTGGGCCACTGACCCCGAAGTGGGTCCAGAGCAAACTGCCGGTTCTTCGGTCTGCGACGTGGCCACTCACCGTCGTGGTCAATTCCACCTCCTGTGAGATACCCGAGAGATCCTTATGAAACAGGGTTTCGTCCAGCACTAAGGGGGCTAGGGCCGGAGTGGTTGTACTGACACGATGCCCCAGCCGACGGGCCAGCTCATAACCGAACCCGTCACTCCCTGTTTTCGGAAGCGAGCGGCCGCCTGTAGCCAGGATGACCTTCTTTGCCTGCAAGGCTCCATGGGTATGGTGAATGACGAAACCAGCTTCTGAGCCGGTGAGACGGGTGACGTCTGTCACTCGATGGTCCGGACGGATGACCACGCCGAGTTCGTGACAACGAGTGAGGAGTGCGGTCAAGACCGTTCTCGCCTTGTCGGTTACCGGAAAGAGCTTGCCGGTGTCTTCACGCTTGAGCTCGACCCCCAGCGAGACAAACCAGTCGATCGTGGCCTGAACCGGAAAGGCCGCGAGTACATTCTTGATGATGTGACGATTGCCGAAGAAGTCGGTGGCGGTCACGACATCATGCGTGACATTGCAGCGGCCACCTCCGGAGACGAGGATCTTCGCTCCGACGGTCTTGGCCCCATCGAGCAGGACGACCTGCAGTGGGAAGCCTGTCCGCGCCGCCTCTTCCCCTGCGAAGATACCAG
>VFKF01000484.1 GCA_009885705.1 Nitrospira sp.
CAGGCCCCGAATTCGATATCCCAGCCCGGGTGATTCTCGCGGATAAAGTCGAGCACATAGGACTCGATCTTGTTGCCCATATCCTCGACCCACGAATAGGTCGGGAACCGGCAGAGGGGACAGGGAAACCCCGGCATCAACATCACTTTATTTTCGGTTTCCGGAACCTCGCCTCCCTCGACATCCACGGCGCGGTCCATCACGCGCAAGGTGTCCGAGGCCATTTCGATCAGTTCCGAGTGGGTAAAGAAACTGGTCTGCCACAACCCCTCGAATACCGATTTCAATTGTGGTGCGGGAATTTTACGGTACCAGGACCGAAACTCTTTGAACCGGTCTTCCTTGCGCAACATCGGCTCTTTGCCGGCCGCCGTCAAACGGCTGTCGACGGTGAGACTCCATAAAATCCGATAACGATGGAGGATGAGGGTTTCTTCACCGGGATTTTGCCCAACCTTGGTATCGGGATCGTACCCAAAGACGGGATCCAGCATGTCCGAGATATGCAGCAATTCATGGCGGCAATACCGCGTGAGCGCAGGATCGTAGAATCGGCGCGGAATCAGCTTAATCCCGACGCCCTTCAATCCTTTCTCTTCGAACTCCCGAGCCATCTCATGTTCGACAGATCCCCACTTCCGAAGAATGTCGACACCTTCCTGATCTTCCTTGAGCACCCCTTTGACGAGCACGATCCCGACGCGCTCTTTCAACAGAGGGTACTCGTTGAAGGCATCGCGGATGATGTCGGAAAATCCCCAGGTGCCGAACATATACTGGTAGAGCTTTTTGAACTCACTCTCACGATCATCGAGCGTAAACTTCTCATAGATCGGATCGGCGAGTTCGTGAAACTCCTTATAATAGGTGGGGTCGCCTTCCCGTTCCGTCTTTTCGACGAACGAGTCGATCACCTCTTGCAACAATGCAGGCTGAAAACGAAGTTCCATAGTAGTCCTTGGTCGTCCACATCCGAACTGGCATCGACGGCACACCCCGTTGCGGGATGCAAACCGGCTCTCATCACGGCTTGACTTGATAGCGGAGCTTCTCTTACGATCACCTCAAGCCGACGCGAATTATACGGGCCCGAATCGCCGATTTGCAATCAAGCCGGTCGTCGTGGGCCGCTTCATTTTGTTCCGACCGTAAGGATTATGAAACATGGCTGATCAGATTGCGCCCCCACTTGCCCCTTCGCCATCCCCGCTCACCCCATCGTCACGAGCAGGCGCCGCGCCAGTCGACTTCCTCGAGTACTGGAAAACAGGGGCACGGGAGCGCACGACGTATCGCGGCCATTCGCATGGAGTCTGGTCGGTCGCCTTCTCGCCTGACGGATTGACCCTTGCCAGCGGAGGGGTCGACCGGCTCGTCCGCATATGGGATATTGAAACCGGGCGCCTCCTGCGCTCGCTCAGGGGACATACGGCGGACATCCGATCCGTCGTGTTTACGCCAGACGGCCAGACGTTGGCCACTGCCAGCGAGGACCGGACTATTCGTCTCTGGAACCCGCACACCGGTGAGTCCAAGAAGCTGCTCTTTACGCGCTACGACCATAACGTCGTCAGCCTCTCGCTCTCCCCGGACGGCCTCATGCTCGCGCGCGGCAGCCACAATAAAGATATCAAGATCTGGGAAGTCACCACTGGCACCGAGCTCATGACACTCCTCGGCAAGGACCAATACGACCACCATTGGTCGGTCTGCGTCGCCTTTTCACCGGACGGGATGCACCTCGCCAGTGGAACGGACATCGGCAAAATCAAACTGTGGGAAGTGCTGCCGAGCGGAGAAGAAAGAATCCTGCATAACGGGCATTGGAAACAGGACGACGACGATACCAGTGAAACACGTGGATACTTCGTCGAAGACGACGGGGGATTCCAAAAGCCGATGGACTATTGGATCGGCGCCATGGCTTTTACCCCCGACGCCAAACTCCTGATTACCGGGAGCCGCGATCAGACGATCAAATTGTTCGACATGCCCCAGTTCACTGAACAGCGGACGCTGAAAGGCCATACCGGCTGGGTCCGTGCGCTCGCCGTGACCCCGGACAGCAAGGTACTCCTCAGCGCCGGCGATGATGCCACGATTCGCTTCTGGGACCTCTCGAACGGCCGCTGCTTTAGAACGCTCAAAGCCCATACCGCAGGCATCCGAGGAATTACCCTCTCTCCAGATGGCATGACATTAGCCAGTGCGTCATGGGATCGCACGGTGAAAGTCTGGGTGGGGGGAACGGAACCGGCGGAGTAGACAACTAAACTATGAGTGATGAACTATGAACGATGAATGCGGGAGTGGAGGCAGGTCTCATCATTCATCGCTCATAGTTCATCGTTTCCCGGCTGACGGACTGTTTTAGCATCCTGCTAGACCTCCTCCGGCTCGTCTTTAGCCGACGGGATGCCGTAACGCTTACACTTTTCCCAAAGCGCTTTCCGCGACAGGCCGAGAATCTTCGCGCCGGTCGTGCGGCTACCCTCCACCCGCGCCAGTACCGACACAATATATTCTCTCTCAAACTGTTCACGCGCCGTCGCCAGCGAAGTCAACGGACGCTCCTCACGCTTCTGCCCCGTCAGCCTTTCGCTACAGAAACCACACGATTCTTGCGGCACCCCGCCCGTATAGGGACAGGACTGAAACCCGCACAGATCAGACGGTTGAATCGATTCGCGATCCCGTCCCAACGCCACCGCACGTTCGACCATGTTCTCCAATTCCCGCACGTTCCCGGGAAATGAGTACCGCAAGAAGAGCTCACGCGCGGCGGACGAAAACCCCTTCACCGTCTTATTCATCTTGGCAGAACAGACCTTCAACACATGCTCCCCGATGACCATAATATCTTCCTGCCGCTGGCGTAACGGCGGAATCACGATGGGCACGACATTGAGCCGATAAAACAAATCTTCCCGGAACCGCCCCAGAGACACTTCTTTTCGAAGATCCCTCTGCGTCGCGCAGACCAGACGCACGTCGACGTCGATTGTGTCGTTCCCTCCCACACGCTCGAACTGCCTTTCTTGTAGGACCCGCAGCAATTTCACTTGGATGACCGGCGAGATTTCACCGATTTCGTCGAGGAACAACGTGCCTCGATGCGCCAGTTCAAATCGCCCACGCCGCTGCTTCATCGCTCCGGTGAAGGCCCCCTTCTCATGACCGAATAGTTCCGCTTCCAACAGGGTTTCCGGTAATGCCGCACAGCTGACCTTGATCAACGGATGCTGGCTTCTGGCGCTGTTTTGGTGAATGGCATTGGCGACCAACTCCTTGCCCGTGCCGCTCTCTCCCAGAATCAACGTCGTCGAATCCGTCCCTGCGACCAGTTTGATTTTCTCGAGCACCGCTCGCATTTGATTGTTGGTGCCGAGGATGCCCCCGAAGCTGAACTTGTGTTCCAATGCCTCCTTGAGATCCTGATTCTCTCGCCGCAACACCACTACACGGCCTGCACGTTCGACGATCAACAGCAATTCGTCCATCTGAAACGGTTTGGTGATGTAGTCGAACGCACCGAGTTTCATGGCGCCGACCGCCGTCTCCACCGATCCATGGGCCGTGATCACCACGACCTCCGTCTGGGCCGATTGCTCTTTCGTCGCAGCCAGCACCGTCAATCCATCTGCGCCGGGCAGCCGGAGATCGGTGATCACCAGATCGAAAGGCCGCTGACGAACGGCGTCGATCCCCTCCGTCCCGGATGCCGCCGCCAAGACGTCATGGCCAATCGCTTCCAACGCATCGACCATCGAAAGCCGCATCAGCGGCTCATCATCCACGAGCAGAATCTTCAGCCCCTTCATGACACCCTCTCCAACAACGAACGTTCTCTCGAAACAGGAAGGTAGAGGGTAAAGGTCGTCCCCTTCCCGACCTCACTCTCCACTGCGATCTTTCCTCCGTGGCGCTCGACGATACCGAGGCTGACCGACAGGCCGAGACCGGTCCCTTCGCCTTCGCTCTTCGTCGTAAAGAAGGGATCGAAAATCCTCGGCAGAACCGCAGGCGGAATGCCCGACCCCGTATCGCGCACTTCGACCAAGCAGACGCCTTCGACCACAGAGGTTCGAATCGTCAGCGCCCCGCCATCCTTCATCGCATGCACCGCATTCAAGACCAAGTTCATCAGCACCTGCTCGATCATGTGCTGATCGATCATCACATTCGGCAGCCCCTGTCCGAGTACCGTATCCAAGCGAATTCGATTCGGGGCAAAGAGGTGCGTCGTCAAGACCAACACCCGATCGACGACGTGATTGATATCCGTCAGGGCAAACTCCGGCTCATGCTGCTGGGAAAAATCGAGAAGCTGCCGGACGATCTTTTGCACACGCCGCACGCCATCCTCCATCGACACCCGATATTCCTCTTGCCGGCCCGGCGACAACGTCCCTTTTCTCAAGTTGTAGAGACAGTTGAGGATACCGCCGAGGGGATTGTTGATTTCGTGAGCCACCCCTGCGGCGAGCCTTCCGACCGAGGCCAGTTTCTCGGAATTCCTGATCTGCTGCTCCAGCTTCTTGGTCTCGGTCATATCTCGCGCAATGCCCAACACACCAAGTATCGCACCCTCGACATCGTGGAGGGGAGAGACACTCACCATGACCGCCCTCGGCTCCCCTGTGCGCGTCACCACTTCAACCTCATACACCTGCTTCGCACCGATATCCAGAGTACTCTTGAGACGCTTCCCCCGATGGCGCTTGGAAAGCAGCGCAAGGTACGGGCGCCCGATCAGATCGTCTTTCCGATAACCCCAGGCTTCGATCTTGCTGTTCACATAGGTAAACCGCTGCTCGGTATCGAGGGTATAGATGACATCGTTCGCGTTCTCGAGCAGATTCTCAAGATACTGTTTGGTCTCTTCGATTTCCCGCGTGCGTTCTCGAACCTTATCTTCCAACTCCTCTCGGTACGTCTCCAACTGCCGTTCGAGCGCCTTCCGATCGGTGATGTCCCGTAACTGCACCATCACCAAGAGCTTATCTGCCACTCCGACTCGGATCAAATCCATTTCAGCCGGAGTTTCCAGCCCGTCGGCATGGCGCACCATGATCTCCTGGGTCGGCACTTTCCGCTGCCCCGTAATGATGTCGCTCAGCCATCCGCGTAACGAATCGTGATAACCGGAGAGCACCACTTCGAGCAGACTGCGGCCGACCACGTTCGCCTCTGCATACCCCAGCGCTTGTTCCTCACGTTTATTGACAGCCACGATCATGCCGCTCGGATCCACCATAAAGACCGAGTCGGCCACTAAGTCGAACAGCGCCTTATAGCGAGCCTGCGAAGCCACGAGCTGCTGGGTCCGTTCCGACACCGCCGATTCGAGCTTCGTCGTATATTCCTGCAACTGCTGCTCAAGCCGGCGCCGTTCGGTCACGTCGCGCACAAAGGCGCGTGAGTGCACCAGCCCGCCTCGTTCTTGATCGATCAATGCTGTGGCATGAATTTCCACATCGATCGGGTGACCGTCTTTTGCCACGAACACCGTCTCGATCGAACTGCGCCCCTGTGCCACTAATCGCTCTAAATACTGCAAGACGAGTGGCTCCTGCCCTCGCGGCACCAGCTCCCACAGCTTCATCGACAGCATTTCATCAAGAGTATATTTTAGCTTCTCGAGCCCCGTCTTGTTCACATGGACGAAGCGGCCGCTCCGGTTCAATTGATAGATCATCTCCGGAGAATGTTCGATCAAATCGCGATACTTCTCCTCCAGGCGATGGACATCCACCACCCGCTGCTCGATCTGCGCAAACGATCGTTGAAGGTTCGTTGCCATCTGATTGAACGCATCGGCAAGCCCTTCAATTTCATCTCCGGTCTTCAGCTCGAGCCGCCGGTCCAATCGCCCGCTTCCGATTTCATGCACCCCATCGTGTAACAACTGAATGGGCCGAGCGATCCGTCGTGCGACGACCACCCCTGTCCCCCACAGCACGGCGAGCACGAGCAACCCATAGAGCAGCACTTTCACCACGAGTTCGGCGAGCGGTGCATAGGTCTCCTGAGGATCCTGCCGCACCACGGTGATCCATTGTTTTCCGCCGAGGCTCCCAGAGACCAAGCTCTCGCCGAATCGGACCGGCGCGAACCCGATCAAGGCGTTCCGGCTTCCATGGGAATCGTCCGCCACCACGGACCAGCCGGCTTTCAGCCCTCGAAGGGCACCGATGAACTCAGGTTTCATCGAATGTTCTTCCGGAGCCAGGACCGGACAGATCAATGGAATACCATCTGAGCTGAACAACATCGCGTGACCGGTCGTCCCGATGGTGACTTCGGCAATGGCACGGAAAATGGTGTCTCGACGCAACAAAATCGTGACGGTTCCGAGCACAGACCCTTTCGTATCATCGAGAATGGGAACCGCAACCACAACCACATGGGTCCCGAAACTTGGGTCAAATGCGATCTCGCCCACATACCCGCTGGGGCCTGGGCTTTTCATCACCGCTTGCCACCAGGGCGTCTTCCCGTAGAAATACTCTACTTGCGGGATCGAACTGACCACCAGTGCTCCCTGCTGGTCGGTCACCAAGATCCCGACATAGTCCGATTTACGGATGTCGTGCCACCGGATGAGGTAGTTCGTGACGATACGATTGATGAAGAGAGGAAACTCGCTCCGCTTATCCCGCTGGCGCCATCGCTGCTGCCAATCCTTGATCATGCCCTGGATGTTGTGGGCATCCTTCCCCTCATAGGTACGGTTGGCTTCGGTGACGGCGGTGCGGAGAAAAGGGGTTGCTGCAAGCTGCTGGGCCTCGTTCATCCCGCGGCTGACCTGCATTTCGATACGGCGAGCGGCTTCCACGGCGACTTCTTTGAAGTTGGCGCCGGTCATCTCGCGAAGTGCGCGGCGCTCCTCAATGTAGGTGAGCGCCAGCAGCAGAGTCAGTGGCAGGAGTCCGACCATCACGATGGCCGTGATGATCTTATGCTGGAGACTATGAGAGCGACTCCAGAACGTCATGGATGTGCCCAGAGGAGAATGCGACAATCCGCGCGAGGCTCGCGAAGCAGGCTGAAGGTGGGAAGGCCGAAGGTTGAGATTCAAAGTTTTGAATACTTTCGCCTTCGACCTGCTCCTCGGCCTTCGGACTACGATCACCGAGCGACTATGTCACCGTCCGCCTAACTCCGTTTTAACAGCCGCCCGGAGGCTCCTGGCCAGAGCAACAGCAAAGGACTGGCAACGAAGATCGACGAATAGGTTCCGAATATCACGCCCCAGAGCAAAGCGAGCGAGAAGTCGTGCAAGACCTCTCCGCCAGCCAACGTCAGAGGAATCAGCACCAATACGACGGTTAAACTGGTGACGATCGTGCGGCTCAACACTTGATTGACCGCATTGTTGATAATCGTCTCCTCGCTGTCCCGCCGCCGCATCCTGAGGTTTTCTCTGATCCGATCGAACACGACGACCGTATCCGTCATGGAATAGCCGGCCAACGTCAGCAACGCCGTCACGACCAGCAGGGTGATTTCTTTATCCAGAATGTAAAAGGCGCCCAGGACCGCCAACACGTCATGGAACGTCGCCAGGGCCGCCGCGATACCGAAGCGAAACTCAAATCGCCCCGCCACGTAGAGAATGATCCCGGCAAAGGAAATGAGGATCGCGATGAGGGCATCCTCTTGTAATTTATGTCCGATAGTCGGTCCGATTTCCGTGCTGGAATCCACCACGAAATGGTTCGCGGGAAATTCCTTTGTGAAGACCGCCACGACACGCTCGGCGACCTTCTCTTCGATGGTCGTCGAGGCCTTCAGACGAATCAGGAGTTTGTTCTCCTGACCGAACTCTTGCAGCTCGGCATTGCCCAGGCCATTGGCTTCCAACACTTTTCTTGCCTCGTCGATTCGAATCGCTTGCTCGAACTTCAGCTGGACCGCAGTCCCGCCCGCGAAGTCGATGCCGAGGTTCGCCGATCCTCTCGCAATCTGCACGACCGCCACAATCCCCAACATCACCATGATGCCGGAAAACAGAAAGGCGAAGCGGCGCTTCCCCATGAAATCGAAATTGGTTTTTCCAAGAATCTCTAACATGCCGGCTCCTTCGAACTAGATGCTTAACTGTTCGACTTTGTGTCGTTGATTCATAAGGTCGAATATGACCTTCGTGCCCACCAGGGCGGTAAACAGATTGATCCCAATGCCGAGGCACAAGGTGACGGCAAATCCTTTGATCGGCCCCGTGCCGAAGAGAAACAGCGCCACTCCGGTGATCAATGTGGTCACGTGTGAGTCGATAATCGTCAACATGGCCTTGTCATATCCGCCATCCACCGCGAGCCTGACCGCTTTCCCGAGCCGCAGCTCTTCGCGGATGCGCTCGAAGATCAAGACGTTCGAATCGACGCCCATCCCGATCGTGAGCACAATTCCGGCAATGCCCGGCAGAGTCAAGGTGGCGTTCAACGCAGAAAGGGCCCCCATGAGACAGAGCAAATTCAGCGCCAGCGCAAAGTCCGCAATCACCCCGGACGTCCGGTAATAGACCATCATGAACAGGACCACCAAGGCACCGGCAAACAACGTGGCCTGTATGCCCTTGTCGATCGAGTCCTTCCCCAACGACGGTCCAACTGTAAGATCTTGAATGATCTTGAGCGGAGCCGGCAGAGCGCCGGCCCGAAGAACGATGGCCAGGTCGCTTGCCTCCTGCATCGAGAAGGTCCCGGTGATTTGCGCGCGCCCCCCGGTAATACGTTCCTGAATCACCGGAGCCGAGTAGATCGTGTTGTCGAGCACCACGGCCATGCGCTTCTTGACGTTGTCGCCCGTGATCCGCTCGAACTCCCGACCGCCCTTGGCGTCAAAGCTGATCGACACGTAGGGATCGTTGAATTGACCGATCGACACCCGCGCATCGCTCAACACATCGCCGGTCAGCATAACCCGCTTTTTGACGAGATAGGGAATCCGGTATTCGCGGCCGGTGTCTTTGTCGACCGCCCGCTCGAAAAGAATTTGATCGCCGACTGGCAACTTCGCCTCGGCCTCCCTGAGAATGTCCGCTTCTTTTTCTTTCGGAATACGGGCCGGCAGATCGAGCTTCAACTGATTGTCCTCGTCGAGCATTTTAAACTCGAGCAAGGCCGTCTCTTTGATCAGATCCTTGGCGCGCTTGGGCTCTTTCACGCCGGGCAATTGCACGACGATTTGCTTCAGCCCCTGCCGCTGCACCATCGGTTCGGCTACGCCGAACTGGTCGATGCGGTTCCGGATCGTTTCTAAGGCCTGGTTGATCGCGGAATCCTTAATCCGCTTAACCTCTATGTCGCGCAACTCCCACACCAGCTTATTCGCCGACCCCGCAGACTCCGTCTCGGTGAAGGTCGGATAGTCGTCGAGCATCTTCTGAATTTGCGCCTTGAGTTCGGCATTTTGGAATTGGATCGTGACCTGAGTCGGTCCCGTCCTGGTCACAGATTCGACGGGAATCTTCTTATCGACCAACAAGTCTTGTAGGGACACGACCGATCGATCCACGGCAATTTCGACCGCACGATCTTCGTCCACTTCCATGACGAGATGAATCCCGCCTTGGAGATCCAGCCCTAGCGTGATGCCTTTGTTCGGCATCACGTTCTTCAGCCAGGCAGGCAACGCCTGATAGAACGGCTGATAGGACGGAATAAAGAAGATCACCGACAGGATGACCACCAACGCCAGCAATGTTAACCGCCCACTCACTTTTTTCATATGATCTGTAACCCCTTTGTCGCTCGCGGTCTACGAGTCCTTATCCTTGTCTTCATCGTCGGCGCGCAATCGAGCGATGTGCTCCCGTTGGATCCGGATCTTGGCGCTATCGGCGATCTGCAGCGTCACCGTCTCTTTCCCGAGATTCGTCACCGTCCCCCAGATGCCAGACCCCGTGATCACCTTGTCGCCCTTCTTCAGAGCCTCCAGCAAGGCCTTCTGCTGTTTCGCGCGTTTTTGCTGCGGCAAAATGAGCAGGAAGTAAAAAATCACGAAGATCAGCGCAAACGGAATGAGAGACAAGAGCGTCCCGGAACTCGAACTCGCCCCTCCACCACCGATTCCTTGAGCCCATGCGACCGATTGCATTACCATGCGAACAGCGTCCTCCTCGACAGGGTTAGTCCCACCTGGCATGCCGGTGACTATCAGCCTCAGCCACGTCGGTCGCAGAAACGTCCGATGCCGCCCGGGATCGATAAAAATCGTCCCGGAACGACCGCAACGTCCCCTGTGCGATCGCTGACCGTATCTGGCCCATCAGCTCGGCAAAATACCAGAGATTGTGGATCGTATTCAGTCTCGACGACAACATTTCTTTCACCTGGAAGAGGTGATGCAGATAGGCCCGCGAATAGCGTGCGCAGACCGGACAGCCGCAAGCCGGATCGATCGGCTGTTCATCACGGATATACCGCGCTTGTTTGATCACCACTCGCCCAAAACTGGTAAACAGCGAGCCGGTCCTCCCATGGCGCGACGGCACGACACAATCGAAGAGATCGATCCCCCGAGCGACGCCTTCGATCAAGTCTTCCGGCATCCCGACGCCCATCAAGTAACGCGGCTTTGCAGTCGGCAGCTCCGGCACCGTCACATCCAACATGGCATGCATCTCGGTCTTCGATTCTCCCACCGAGAGTCCCCCGACCGCATACCCCTCGAAGCCAAGCCCGACGAGATCGCGCGCGGACGTGGCGCGGAGCTCTGCGTCCAAGCCGCCTTGCACAATTCCGAAGAGGGCTTGATCCGTGCGGCGCCGGCTGTCCTGACAGCGTTTCGCCCAGAGGGTGGTCCGTCGCACCGCATCCCGCACCACCTCTTTTTCAGCCGGCAAGGCCACACAATGATCGAACGCCATCATGATATCGGCCCCCAGCGCTTCCTCGATCTCGATGGCCGTCTCCGGTGTGATGAAATGCGTGGACCCATCGAGATGCGACTGAAAACTCACGCCTTCGTCCGTGACCTTGCACAATTTTGCTAGACTGAATATCTGGAATCCACCGCTATCCGTCAAGATCGCTCCGGGCCATCCGGTGAAGCGATGTAATCCGCCCATCTCAGCTATAATCTTGTGTCCAGGCCGCAGATAGAGGTGGTAGGCATTATTCAGCATCAGACCAAAGCCGAGCTGCTCGAGATCGGCGGGGTCGATCCCCTTCACCGGCCCCAACGTGCCAACCGGCATGAAGGCCGGCGTGTCGATAGCACCATGGGCGGTGCTGAGTCTCCCCAACCGCGCACTGGTCTCACGATCTTCCTGCAGCACTGAAAAATTCATAGTCCCTTTTGCACGCTACATCTGATCCGGTGCGGAAACCCCGAGTACGCCGAGTCCATTCTTCAAGACTTGCTGGATGCCTCGCATCAGCGCCAATCTCGCCGCAGTCCGTTCAGGAACCAGCACCTCTTTCGGCTCCCCCTCGACAGGAACCAATCCCTCCGGCGTAACCGCCAGAAGATCTCGATCCGCAGCGGGTGGCAGAATCCTGTGCTTGTTGTAAAACGTATGGAGCAACCCGGCCAACTGTTGAAGATAATAGGTCATCCGGTGAGGCTCATAGGCCAGGGCACTGCCCTGGAGGACTGACGGATACGCCGAGAGCTTGCGAATCAACCCCAACTCATCCGGATCCGTCAACACCGTCAAATCAGTCTCGCTCGGCAGAGGACAGGCGATGCCTCGTGCAGCCGCGACGCGCCAGAGGCTGGCGATCCTGGCATGGGCATACTGCACATAATAGACGGGATTATCGGATGACCGCTGCTTCGCCAACTCTAAATCGAAGTCGAGATGTGAATTGGAATCGCGCATCAAGAAAAAGAACTTGGCCGCGTCGGCCCCAACTTCATCGATGACTTCCCGCATCGTAATGAACTCGCCGGCCCGTTTCGACATTTCCACTTTTTTTCCGCCACGCAACAGATTCACCATCTGAACCAGCACGACCTGAAGGCGATCTTTCGGATGCCCATAGGCCTGCACGACCGCTTGCATGCGGGGAATGTAGCCATGGTGATCCGCGCCCCAGACGTCAATCAAGAGATCGTATCCGCGCCGCAGCTTATCCTGATGGTAGGCGATATCCGACGCCAGGTAGGTATACTCGCCGTCCTGCTTCCGGACGACACGATCCTTCTCATCACCGAATGCGGAAGATCGGAACCACCAGGCCCCCTCCTCCTCGAACAGGAACTGCTGCGCTTTCAATTCATCCAACACCCGCTGCACCGCACCAGAATCTACAAGGGAGGCCTCGCTGAACCAGGACTCGAACTCGATCCCGAAATACTTCAGATCCTCGCGAATCAGCCCCAGCAACTCCTGATAGGCAAATGTGCGACAGCGCTCCTCTACCTCTGCAGCCGTTCGTCCGATCAGCTCAGATTCGAGCTGTTCTTTGATATGCTCGGCCACAGCCGTGATGTAGGCCCCGTGATAACCCTCCGTCGGAAACTCTACCGGTCGATTGGACAATGCTTCGTACCTGGCGTAGACGGAGGTTCCCAGCAATTTCA
>VFKF01000412.1 GCA_009885705.1 Nitrospira sp.
CGCAACTGTTTCAACTAATTAACCACTCCCAACAATACGCCACCTGACGCGCATCATTCGCACGGCTCGCTCAGGCTCATGTCGGAATTGGAAAATACTGAGAGGAGGGGCGTAGAGAGGGGTGGTTGCAGGAGTAGCCTGCTAAGGCGTTGTGAAGTCTATTGTTTTAGAGCGTCTGCTCCAGCTGATCCACCATCTCGCCGATCGTGTCGAACCCCGATTGCCAAAATGCTTCAGACGACATATCGACGCCGACTTTGGCCAGGATGGCCTGCGGCGATTCCGATCCGCCCGTGCTCAACAGCTCGAGATATTTAGGGACAAACGTGGCACCCTCTTTTTGATACATGCGATAGAGGGCGAGAACGAGCAGATTGCCGAAGCTGTATGCGTAACAATAAAATGGGCTGGCAAAGATGTGGGGAATGGTCAGCCATTCCCATTGGAACTCATCCGGAACCTTGATGCCTTTTCCGAACTGTTGCCGCACTTCGGCCAGATAGGTCTTGGCCAGATCCTTCACGGTCGCGCCCTGGGCGATCATGTCATGGGCCTGATTTTCAAATTGAACGAAATAAGCCTGCCGGAGGACCGTGGCATAGATGTCGTCCAGTTGGTTGAGGAGGAGTCCCTGCCGCACCTTCTTGTCCCGTTCCTGGGTCATGAGGGCATCGGACAGGATCCGTTCTCCGAATACCGAGGCCGTTTCCGCCAGCGGAAGGGTGGAATGGAAGGTAAACATGGAATGGTGGGACGCCAACATGCCGTGGACGGCATGGCCGAGTTCATGGGCCATCGTCGCGATATCGCGCGCCTCGCCGGTGAAGTTGAGCAGCACATAGGGGGTCATGCCCGGGACGACGCTGTAACAATAGGCGCCGCCGATTTTCCCGGGCCTCGCCCGTGCATCGATATGGCGCTCCTCCACCACTCGCTCCGCCAGGTCGGCTAATTGCGGTGAGAATCCCCGGTACGCATCCAGCACCATCTTGATGGCGTCCTGATAGCGGTAGGATTTCTGCTCCGTGCGATGCGGCGCATAGATGTGATAGCGGCTCATCGGTGTGATCTTGCAGAGGCGCGCTTTGATGCGGAAGTAGCGCTGGAAGATGCCCGCATTTTTTTGACAGACCTTCAGGAGCGACGCCACGGCTGCATCGGGAATGTCGTTGCCCAGGTTGCGGGTGGCAATTGGGCTGGTGAAGTGGCGTAGTTGTACATTCTCCGCTTTCCAGTCGTTGACCAACGCTTTGTAGATTTCACCCAGGAGATCGTGCTGATCGGCATAGACGCGGTATAGCTCCCGGTAGGCGGCCTCACGCAGCCGGCCTTGCGCATGGCGGAGATACGCCGTCAGTTCCTCGCGCGTCATGGTTTTCCGCTTACCGTTGACGGTGAGCGTGAAGGTGAAAGCGTTCGTCACGACATCGTACAGTGAATGCACGGCGCTGCGGCCTGTGATGTTCTTGATGTTGACGATCTTTTCTTCCGGTTCAGATAGCGTATGGGGCTGAAACCGGCGAATGGTGTCGAGGTGATACCGGAGCGAGCCGGTTCCCGCCATGAGCCGGCGCGCATTGTCTTCATCGACGCTCTGCCACCAGAGATCAAAAAACACCAATCGGTTCTGAAGCGCGGTGAGCTGTTCTTCGACTTTGGTCTTAAACGAACGAGCGGCGAGGTCTTTTGTATTTTCGGAAAACCAGAGATAGGCATAGGCGCTGAGCCGGGAGGAAGCAGCCGCGATCTCTTCACTCAGTGTCAGGAGCGGATGGAAGATGGAGGTAGCCATGGTCGGGCTGAATTGGGTCCGAGCCGCTTCGAATTGTGCGACTTTGGTCTCGATCTCCGCCAACAGGCTGTCGAATTTCTTGACCGGCTCCTTGGCCAAGTGTGAGAGATCCCAGCGCTCGGCATAGGTGAGCTTCTGCTGCTTCACGGAAGTAGTCTTGCGCAAGGTCTTGGTTTTTCGGCCGGCCTTCACTGGCATAGGTTTCATCTCCTTAGTCGTGCTCGTATCGATCAGGCGGTTGGGCTCGCGTGGCCAGGATCATACCATTCCAGCCGATCTGGTCGAGGAAAATTTCTCATCCCTGAGACGGAGAGAATCTTCCCTCGCGGTGGCATTCTCGGTATGATGCGATAAGCGTAACGGGAGACCTCATGACCGACCAGGAACTCAATCGGGCTGTCCAATATGTTACCGCGAGCACGTCCTACGGGCGCGACATGGTGGCGGATATTCTCAAAACTTGGCTGGGCGAGATGACCGCGCTGGCGACGGAATCGTCGGAGCGGTTCGAACGGGATGTGCTGTTGGAATATGTTTGCCAATGGACCATCAAACGTACGGCGCAACCGGAACCGCTAGTCAGGGAGATCCTTGGCTGTGCCAGCCGCTGGCTCGACGAAGTGTATGAGGAAATTGCCAAGCGCCAACCGGAAGCCCTCGGGCTCTCATCTGACGAAGACGACGACGATGATGACGATGCAGAACCGGTCTAGCAGGATGGCGAGTCAGTGTTTCCGATTCGGCGCCAATTCCGGGGGCAGGTGCGGGCAATCAGTGGAATGTCAATTTTTGGCAGGCAACGAGCTTTGAAGCAGTTCGAGATTTTTCGTCACCATCATGTCGCCATTTTTCGTGGAGACATCGATGGCGGTCGCGCAGACGGTTCGGCATTCATCGATGCGACCGAGCTTGTGGAGCGATTGGGCCAGGGCATAATACGCTGCTGAGTAGGTGGGCTTGACTGTGACGCATTGTTGCAGGGCCTTGGCCGCTTCGTCGAAGTTCTCATCTTCCATGTAGGCTTTCCCAAGACCAAACCAGGCCACCTCGTCGTTCGGATCAATGGCCAAGACTTTTTTGAGCGGTTCGATGCGGCGATTTGCCATGTCTTCCTCCACGTATGCGTGACGATAGCAGTGGCGGGCGCTCGTTGTCTATGCGCTTTCCTGCATGCTACGATTCCAAAATATGATGAGTGATGCGTGAAGGGTGATGAGTCGGGACGTTCCCGGCTCTTGCCCGTTACCGATCACCCAGCACTGATCACCGATCACAGGATTCATGCATGGGTAAGACAGGTCTCGTGTACCATCCGGCATATCTCGGCCATGACATGGGCGCAGGACATCCTGAGTCGCCCGATCGGCTACGCGCCATCATGCAGCGGCTGGAGCAGGGCGGCACGGCAGCCCGGCTGACCAGGATTGAACCGCGAGCGGCTGAAGACGAATGGATCACGCAGATCCACGAACCGTCGTATCTTGCGATGCTCAAGTCTCACGCACCAGCCAATGGACGGGTCTCCCTCGATCCCGATACCTCGATGTCTCCTGGTTCGTTGACCGCCGCCTACTTGGCAGCTGGTGGGGCGTTAGCCGCAGTCGATGCGATCATGGCTACAGACGTGGATCATGTTTTCTGTGCCGTGCGACCGCCCGGGCATCATGCCGAGGCTGGGCGCGCGATGGGCTTCTGCCTCTTTAATAATGTGGCGATTGCCGCGCGTTATGTGCAGAAGCGATATGGACTTCAACGGGTGCTCATCGTCGATTGGGATGTGCATCACGGGAACGGTACGCAACATAGCTTCGAAGCCGATCCTTCCGTGCTGTTCTTCAGCACGCATCAGTTTCCGCACTATCCTGGCACGGGCCGGGCGACGGAGCGGGGCAGAGGGGCCGGGGAAGGGTTTACGGTCAATGTGCCGATGGAAGCGGGTGAGGGCGATGAGGAGTATCGTGCCGTCTTTCATAAAACGCTGGTGCCTGCAGCCGATGCCTTCAAGCCGGAATTCGTGATCATCTCAGCCGGCTTCGATGCGCACCGGGACGATCCGCTTGCGAGCATGGGGCTGACCGAAGAGGGCTACGTGGACCTCACCGGCATCGTGGCCGGCATCGCCACGCGCCACGCTCGCGGGCGCATCCTCTCGTCGCTCGAAGGCGGGTATCATCTGACCTCCTTGGCCGCGTCGGTTGAACGCCATATCCAGGCCTTGTTGGCCGCATGAAGA
>VFKF01000186.1 GCA_009885705.1 Nitrospira sp.
CACACAGACTGCGGAAAAACTTTTCCGACACAGCACGAACACATCCCGCAGAATGCTCAAACAGGCTGTCCAGCAAGGCCGCAGCCGATGGAAGCACCGGAGGCCTAGCCCCTGGCTACGTTGAGGATCTGAACGATGCGACCTGCCTGCGCGAAGCCGCTTCGGCGAAGGCAGGGAACGCTGCTGGCAGCCTGTTTCAGCATCCTGCTCGCCTGTTCGTTGATCCTCCAAGAACGTGCATGCTAGGGTTCGTCTTTGCAGTGCCTCATGATACCTGCGTGACACTATGGATCGAATCTGGAAGGTCTATGGAATAGTCGTCGTCCTTGCTGGGCTGCTGCTCTGTAGCCTCACCGGTTGCCCCAGCGTCGACTCGTCGCCTGAGCCGACTGTACCATCTGCCTCCGTCTCATCCGTTCAATCCCCAGGGCCGGCTCTTCGCGATGCCACACCGCCTCTCGATCGACTGCATCGAACCGAACAGGCCTTCCCACAAAAAGCCCGAGACCTCCTCGAGGCTATTCAGCAACATGAGGGCAAGGCCCTCCCCGGATATATCGGAGGCGGGGTATTTCAGAATCGTGAACGACGACTGCCTCGCGGCCACTATCGTGAGTACGATGTAAATCCCAAGATACGCGGCCGCTCACGGGATACCGAACGAATCGTCATCGAACAAGATACCGGGAAAGCCTACTACACGGATGATCATTACCGAACGTTCACACCGTTGAATGGGACACCATGACATCGAAACTCACATTGTCCGCCTATCTTCAGTCGACGAAGGCTCCCTGGACCTCATTGCTCGTTGTACAAGCCGGGCAGCGCGCTGAATCGCTGGTGCATCCACCAGCCGGATTTGCCTTGAACGTCATCAAGGGCGCCAAGTGTCAGACCACCGACGGCCTGTTGCGCGAATGGGCCAGAGCCTTGGATTTTCCGGACTACTTTGGACAGAACTGGGATGCCCTTGAGGAATGTCTGGCTGACCTGGAATGGCTGCCAGCCAAGGGCTATATTCTCCTCATCACCGATGCGGCGCAGGTGTTGCCCGACGATGAAGAAGAGTACGCAACCTTGATCGAGGTGTTGCGAGACGCGGGAGAGGCCTGGGGGAACGGACAGGCGGGAATGGGCCGGCAACGAGCGACGCCGTTTCACGTGTTATTTGCTGTATCGGAACGGGAAAAAACCAAGCGTGCCCATTGGGGCATGACAGACGTCACGACGCAACCGACTCGAAAACCGGAGACCTAAGTCCTCACATATCGGCGGAGCAATGCACGATGCTAGGGGCGCAGCCTCTTGGCCACGTTCAGGAGGCCTGTCCAGCGGAAGAGCACAGAAGACAATCCGGTCGCTGCTCCAGCGTATGAGACGGTGCGAGCCGAAGCCTGCCAGCGGGTTTGCACGTCATGGCGATGAAAGACGCAAATCCCGTGTGTTTCACGCGCATCGTCGAGAGGCGCCTTCTCCCCCACCAGCGAAGTAACTCCTTCTTGCCTACACCACGAACACACGATTCTCATCACTCATCCCTTTAGCAAATGACTATCTAAAACTCTGTCTCATGCTTGTCTAGTTAGGCAAGACTCAGGCCGCATTCGATTCGTAACATGAATCGGCATATTTGCAAGGGATTACGAAAAGTCCCTGCCTGTCGGATTTATGATCCTGTATCAAAAAATGCTGAGAGGCGTATCTCTTCAGACACTTTTTGGCCCCAGTCCCTCGACCAAGCCACGGGGACGTGCTCTTTCTTGACCGAGGCTCTGCCACATGGTACTGTGCGCCCCCATTATGAAAACGACTCGTTCAGCCAAACTGTTTGCCGACGCACAACTGTTGATTCCCGGGGGCGTGAATAGTCCGGTGCGGGCCTTTCGCTCGGTCGGAGGCCAACCCCGGTTTATCAAACGCGCCAAAGGCGCCCGCCTCTACGACGTCGATGGGAACAGCTACCTCGACTATGTCCTGTCCTGGGGTCCGATGATTTTGGGCCATGCCGCC
>VFKF01000039.1 GCA_009885705.1 Nitrospira sp.
AATGATGGCTGAGCAATATTCGTTCGATGTAGTGTCGGAAGTAGACATGCAAGAGATGAAGAACGTTGTCGATCAGGCGTCGAAGGAGATCAAGCAGCGCTTCGACTTCAAGGATTCGAAGACGGAAATTACCTTGAAGGAGAAGGAAAAGGAACTGTCCTTGGTCTCCGACGATGAATATAAGCTCAATGCGGTGATCGACATCATCAAGGCCAAGTGTATCAAGCGCGGGGTGTCGCTGAAAGCGTTTGACTATGGAACCATCGAAGCGGCGCTGGGCGGGACAGTGCGCCAGGTGGCGAAGATTCAAAGCGGCATTGCGGCAGACAAGGCGAAAGAGGTGACGAAGGCCATCAAGGAGTCCAAGCTCAAAGTGCAAGCGCAGATTCAGGGCGAGCAAGTGCGCGTGCTGAGCAAGAGCAAGGACGATCTCCAGGCGGCCATGGCGTTTCTCAAGGGGCAGGATTTTGAGATTGATCTGCAGTTCACCAACTACCGCTAGGACAGGATGCTGAAACAGGTCACCAGCTGCGTTCTCGGGTCGAAATAATCCTCAACGTACCCAGAGGGTACGCCTCCGGTTATTTTTCTCCTGCGGCCTTGCTGGATGACCTGTTTGAGCATCCTGCAGGGCTCAGTGCATGACTAGATTGTTTCTCTTCGCGTTTCTCCTCGTCGCTTCCCTCTCGGGCTGCAATCGCAGCGATGCGATTGTGGTGATCCAGCTCCATCCGAAGAATCCAGACATCATCTACGTCGCGACGAACGACTACATCTATAAGACGCGCGATGGGGGCAGGACCTGGACGAACCTGTCGCAGGGCATGAGCCATTCCCGCGTGATTTCGATGGCGCTCGATCCCGTCTATCCGGCTACGGTCTATGCCGGTACGAAGGGCGATGCGGTGTACAAGAGTTACGATGGCGGGCAGCGTTGGGTTTCGCAACGATCCGGCCTGGACGATGTGACGGTGTCTTCCGTGGTCAACCAATTTGTCTTCGATCCGGCGGACAACCAGCATCTGTTTGTCGCGACGACGATGGGGGTGTTTGAAACCAAGAACGCCGGCGACAGTTGGACGAAGCGCATGGAGGGTATGAAAGAAGTGCTGATGGTCGTGACGCTCGGCCTGGACCCCACGAGGCCTGAGATTCTCTATGCCGGCACGAGCGGTGGTGTCTATAAATCGCTTGATCAAGCGGGGCATTGGGAGAAGGCGAACAACGGTCTCGTGTCTCCCGCCATCATCAAGTCGTCACGCGCGTTGAATGTGACGGCAACTCTCGTCGACCCCTATGAGCCGGACACGGTCTATGCCGCGACGCTCGAAGGGCTCTATAAATCGACGGATGCGGCGGCGTCCTGGGTGCGCATCGCCCAATCGCTGCACGATCAGATGGTGTTCTCGATGGTCTTGGATCGGACGAGAAAAGGTGTGATGTATCTGGGCGGCAGGGAAGGTATTCACCGAAGCGAAGACGGCGGGAATACCTGGACGACGCTAAATAAGGGGTTGGCAACGCTGAATGTGCGGTCTCTCGCACAGAGTGCCACCGACTGGAAACTATTTTATCTTGGGACCAACGGGAGCGGGTTGTATCGCAGTCAGGATGCCGGTGAGACGTGGGAGCCGATGCCGCCGGTGGTTACTGCGCCTTCATCCTGAATCGGATGGTGGTAGCCTGTCGCAGTGGGATCGGTCTGTTAGCGGTTTTGGAGGCTGGACCCGACAGAGGAGCCCCCCAAGGTAGACCCGACCGAGCTGTCCTGGAGGCTTGAGCCGACGTTCGACGATCCGAGGCTTGATCCGATTGACGAGTCGGAAATGTTTGAGCCGATGGTCGAACGTTGGAGCGATGAGTTCACCGCCGACGAGGTATCGCTATTGAGCGTCGACTCTCCAATCGAGGGGCCTGCCCGCCCGGTGGCGCCGATCTCAAAGCCGGTCGGGCCGCTTGCGCCGATGTCTGTGCTGCTCTTGGGGGAGGCTCCGATATCCTGACCGGTCCGTCCGCTTTCTGTCTGTGCGCCTGTTCTGGGGGCTTTCCCGATATTCGGCCCTGCGGCTGGCGCTACGCCAATATCCATCCCGGTTTTGGCGCTTCCCGGGAGTTTGGGGGCGCGAATATCTCTGTCGATCGACTCTTCCAGGTCTCGCATGGTGCGGGTTTCCCGTCCGCTTTCTTCAAAATCGACCTGCTCTCGCCTGTTCGATGCGTCGCCAATTTTCCCAAGTCTGCTTCGGAGAGTTCGGAGGTCGGCTCTGGCCGTCGCCACGGGCGTGATCATATCCCGAAGCATGATGCCTCTCGAGGCCATCGAGTAATTCGAGAGCTGTCTCTGTGTGGATTCCAGGAGTTCCGAGACTTCTTCGCCCAGGTCTGCGATCCGCTGGAGTTCGTCGGGGTCGGTCTTGCAACAGCTGAGAAACTGACGATATTCACGCAGAAATGCTGACACGTCACGTTGTAGATTCTCGATCTTGAAGTCGCGAGGCGCTTTCTCGCTGGTGGCCGCTTCCCCTTCTTGCTCTACCGTCTGGGCCTCTTTCTTCTCAACGAGCGGTACACATCCGGGGGCCTGCGTCGCAGAATATTGTTGATCGGCTTTGCGATCCGGGCACCAATAGACCGGAGATGCCGCTGAGGCTGTGGCTGCAGCGATGACGCTGAACGTGAGCGCAGCTCCTGCCGTGAAAACCGTTACGTAGAGGGGCGTGGCTGCCGTGAGTGAACGCATGAAACCATTCTCAACCCGACTCGAATCCTTGTCAATGAAACCGACCAACTTTGTGTGCATGGCTACCGCATGACGCCAATAGGATCGATCTTGTGTGTAGGTACTCCTGAGAAAAGGTGGGCTCACATCGTCGGCCATGAACGACAGTGTTGGGCCATGGTGAACCGTTTCTCCTTCCAGTTCTTCTTCATTGGCGTGGCAGGGATGTGTGGACGTCACCAGGAGCCAATTCTCTTCCTCCGCGGTGCACCTACTCTCCATGAATTCAGTCCAAAACAGAGACCGTTTGCCCCTTGTGAGAGTCAAGAGTAAGGGATCGCCACGTATCTTCCCTTCAAAAATTCCCAGAAAAACCGAGGCCATAAAAGTTTCATAAGTACATGAATCTTTTGTTGACAAGTCTTTAAGTGGGTGTATACTCCGGCTCTAGTGGGAGAAAGTGGGTGAGTCTGGTGAGCGTTGATTTATGGAGGTTTTTCGACATCTCCCGGTCATGTCAGAAGAGGTCCTGTTTTGGCTCATTCGAGAGGATAGCCGAATCTATCTTGACTGTACAGTGGGGTACAGTGGGCATGCTGAAAAGCTTCTTGAATCAAGCAGTTCGAACTCCAGACTTATCGGCCTTGATCGCGATGCGGTCGCCATTGCAGCCAGCCGGGAACGGCTCGCTCGATTCGGCGATCGTGTACACCTCATCCATGGGCATTTTGTGGAACTGAAACAGCATCTTGCTGCCAGTGGCGTTAGCCAGGTCGATGGCATTCTGTTCGATCTTGGTGTGTCGTCCCCGCAATTGGATGAAGCGGCTCGTGGGTTTAGTTTTCAGGGGGATGGCCCGTTAGACATGCGCATGGATCAATCGAAAAGCGGAACGGCGGCCGATCTGGTCAATCAATGGTCAGAAGCAGAAATGGCCGACGTGATTTTTCAATTTGGAGAAGAACGGTTTTCCCGACGCATTGCGCGCGCCATTGTGAGTGCTCGTGAACGTCGCCCTTTGTCGACGACGAAGGAGTTGGTCTCTGCGATCGAGGGGGCTGTCCCCGCGAGTTATCGGCATGGCCGCCTCCATTGTGCGACCCGTACGTTTCAGGCCATTCGCATCGCCGTCAACCAGGAGCTCGACTGTCTCGATCCGGCGTTGCGCGACGCGGTGGATGTCTTGTCTCCGGGCGGACGTCTCTGCGTGATTTCATTTCATTCGCTCGAAGATCGAATTGTGAAGCATGCGTTTCGGGCCCTTTCCGGCAAGGAGGATCCTTTGCTGGAGGTGCTCACGAAGAGACCTCAGGTTGCGACCAAGAAAGAATCGGACAGAAATCCTCGGTCGCGCAGCGCCAAGCTGCGGGCCGCCCAACGGGTCTCCAGGGAGGGTCATTCATGAAGACGCTCACGATCATCGCCGGTGTGATGTTGGTCTTCGTGTTTGTGTGGGAACGGGTCGATGTCGTTCGGTTGGGTTATCAGATCGAACGATCGAAGAGTCAGAAAATATTGCTGGAGCGGGAGCGGGATCAGCTGCAAGTCAAAGTGTCTTCGCTGGCGGCTCCGGAGCGGATCGCGAAGCTGGCGACGGAGAAGTTGGGGTTGGTTCCACCGCAGCAGGGGCAAGTGTTGATGGTGCATCAGTCTGGAAGTGCTCCGGGCCTGGCGCGTCCATCCAGTGAGCCGGTTCGTTTGGCGCGGCATATGGCCGCTGGGGGGGTGAACGAGTGACTGCCGGGCCTTCTCGCGGGCGTCGCTATGTGATGCTACTCGTGTTTCTCTGCGGGTTCAGCGTCATTGTGTTTCGATTGGTCACGCTCCAAGTGCTTCAGGCGGCAGAACTCACGGCGAAAGCCGATCGGCAACATCAAAAGACCGTGTCATTCGAAGGCGCGCGAGGCACGGTATCGGATCGGCACGGCAAGGTGCTGGCGATGAATGTGGAGGTGCCGTCCGTGTTCGGCGTCCCGACGTCGTTGGAAAGCCCGGCGACCGTCGCCCGCCATCTTTCTCCGGTGCTCCACATTCGAACCGGTGAGCTGGAGAAGAAGCTTCGTCAAGATAAGAGTTTTGTCTGGTTGGCAAGAAAGCTCGAGCCGGAGCAGGGCCGTCGTCTGGAGCAGATGTCGTTAGATGGTATCGGTGTGGTGATGGAGGGGCGACGGTTTTATCCCAAGGGTCCGTTGCTGGCTCATGTCCTTGGATTTTCCGGAATGGATGGGCAAGGGCTCGAGGGGCTCGAGCGCCGATACGATTCGCAGCTGCATGGGGAAAAACGCGTGACCGTCCTGCAGCGCGATGCCTTGGGCCGCACGGTGTTTCCGAAGGGCGTGACGGAGCAAGTGCCGACACCGGGACATGCCCTGACGCTGACCATCGACGAAGTGATCCAGTACATTGCCGAAAAAGAACTCGAAGAAGCGGTCTTTCATGCCCGTGCGAAGTCCGGGACGATCATTGTCATGGAACCGCAGACCGGCGCGATTCTCGCGATGGCAGTCAGTCCGCGGTTCGATCCAAACGTTGTCGCCAAGTTGACGCCCGATCGGTGGCGCAATCGTGCGTTGACGGATACGTATGAGCCAGGGTCGACGATGAAGGTCGTCGTGGCGGCCGCGGCGCTTGAGGAAAAGGTGATGACGCCCGGCACGATGGTGTTCGGTGAAAACGGCCATATGGTGATCGCGAATACGACGATTCATGACCATGAAAAGCTGGGGTGGATCACGTTTTCTGAAGTGATTCAAAAGTCCAGCAACATCGGTGCGGCGAAAACCGGAATGGCTCTCGGCGAGCAGCGGCTCTACCGCTATCTTCAGGGGTTCGGTTTCGGTCAACGGACGGAGATCGATCTCCCTGGTGAAGTGAGCGGGCTCTTGAAGGCTCCCAAAGATTGGGGTCGTCGATCGGTGGCGTCGATTTCGATGGGACAGGAAGTCGGAGTGACGGCGCTCCAGATGGTGTCGGCATTGTCGACCCTCGCCAATGGGGGTGTGATGATGAGGCCCTACGTGGTGTCCGAGATTCGCGATGCGAAAGGGCATGTGCTGAAGGAAGTCCTTCCGCAAGTGAAGCGGCGCGTCGTCTCGCCGGATACGGCCTGGATGATGACGACGATGATGGAAGGTGTGGTGACGAACGGGACGGGGGCGAAGGCGGCCATTCCCGGATTTCGCGTGGCCGGTAAAACCGGGACCGCACAAAAAATCGATCCGCGAACCGGCGCCTATTCCTCTACGCAGTTTGTCGGGTCGTTTGTCGGCTATGTGCCTGCGGAGTCTCCACGGTTGGCGATGATTGTGGTCATCGATGAACCGCAGGGCGAGGCCTGGGGTGGGACCGTCGCAGCGCCCGTCTTTCGGCGGGTCGGCGAGCAGGTGCTCAATTATCTTGGCGTGTCCAGGGAGGACACGGTGAAGATCGCATTGGCGGCCAGGGAAAACTAAGAGGTTATGGCGCGAGATCCCCTCACGGTCACGCAGTTGCTTGCAGCCCTCCATGGGCAGGTCGAGATTCAGGAGCAGCGAGGCGATGTGCATCGTCCGGTGCATGGGATCGCGGACGATTCGCGGGCCGTGACTGGTGGGAGTCTTTTTGTTGCCGTCAAGGGTGAGCGCGTCGATGGGCACGACTTTGTCGAGCAGGCGATCAAGGCCGGAGCTGGTGCGGTGATTGCGCAGGCGGCAGTAGCATCCGGGTCGGTGCCGTTTGTGAGGGTGGCTGATTCGCGCAAGGCGCTCGGTCTTCTCGGTAGCCGGTTTTATGGCGATCCCTCCGCCCGTTTGAAGATGATCGGCGTGACCGGGACGAACGGGAAGACGACGACCACCTACATTTGCAAATCGCTTCTGGAAGGGATCGGTCGACGGGTGGGGTTGATCGGCACGGTCGGGTATCAGATCGGGCAGGAGATATTCCCTGCTTCTCATACGACACCTGGCGCGCTCGACCTACAGCAGTTGTTGGCGAAGATGGTCGAGGCTGGGCTCAATGCCGCAGTCATGGAAGTGTCGTCCCATGCTCTCGCGCTGGACCGGACCTCTGGCTGCGAGTATGACGTGGCGGTCTTTACGAACCTGACGCAGGATCACCTCGATTTTCATCATACGATGGACGAGTACTATGAGGCGAAGTTGCGGCTGTTCACGGGTTTGGCCGGAGGGCAGAAAGTCGGGAAGCGCGCTATCGTGAATCTTGACGATCCTCGCGGAAAATCGATCCAGGCGGCCTGTCCTGTGCCGGTCTGGGGTTATGCCATTCAGAACCAGGCCGACCTCAAGGCGGAAGGCGTGCGTCTTTCGCTTGGCGGGACGACCTTCACTGCGGCCACTCCGAGCGGAACGTTCACGGTCGAAAGTCGGTTGGTCGGAGAACATAACGTCTACAACTTGCTGGCGGCGATTGGCGTGGCGTTGCACGACGGGGCCACGATCGATCAAATCCGCGAGGCGACGGCGCATATCGCCAACGTTCCTGGACGATTCGAGCGGGTCTCTTCCGGGCAAGACTTTACCGTTGTCGTCGACTATGCCCATACGGACGATGCACTCGTTCGGCTACTCACAGCCGCGCAGGCCTTGAAGACCGATCGGATCATTACGGTATTCGGCTGTGGTGGTGATCGGGACCGGGGGAAGCGGCCCAAGATGGGGCGTGCCGCCGTGGAATATAGCGATGTGGTGGTGCTGACGTCCGATAACCCTCGAACCGAAGACCCGATGGCGATCCTCCGCGAGGTAGAGGTCGGCGTGCGCGAGGCGCTCGCGCACCGTAGCCACGTGCAATATCGCTTGGTGCCTGATCGCCGTGAGGCGATCGGTTCAGCCATTCGTGAGGCGCATCGTGGCGACATGGTGCTCATCGCCGGTAAGGGGCACGAAGATTATCAAATCGTCGGCACCAAGAAGTTTCATTTTGACGATCGTGAGGTGGCTCGCGAGGCGATTCAGCAATTGCAGGATTGCGAGTGAAAGTCCAGGCCACGGTTGAGGGTGCACAGGATGAGGAACTAATGGGACTCTTTACGGTCGAGGAATTACGAGAAGTCATCAGCGTGAAAGTCCTTGCGGGACAGGACTCGTCATCGGGCAAGCGCCCGATCAGACAGATTACGACGGATTCGCGATCCATCCGCCGCGGCGATCTCTTTGTCGCGCTCAGAGGCGAGCAATTCGACGGCCATGATTTTGTCCAGGCCGTCCTTGCGCAAGGCGCGGCCGGAGCGATCGTGCACGATGAGTATCGTCTTCCGCCAAGTTCTGCGGCGGTTCGACGGATCGAGGGACGGCCAGCGCCGTTTCTCTTCGGCGTGCGCGATCCGCTGTTTGCTTACCAGCAGTTGGCGACACATCATCGGAGCCGGTTCAATATTCCCGTCGTGGCGGTGACTGGAAGCAACGGCAAGACGACGACGAAGGAGATGGTGGCGGCGGTCTTGGCGCAACGGTGGCCGGTGTTGAAGACCGAGGGGAACTTCAATAATCGGATCGGCGTGCCCTTTACCCTGTTTCGTCTCACATCTCGCCATCAAGCGGCTGTGATTGAGATGGGAGTGGATCAGCAGGGGCAGACGACGAGGCTCTGCGAAATCGTCAGGCCCACGATCGGACTCATCACCAATATCGGCCCCGATCATCTCGAGTTCTTCGGCAGCATGGAAGGATCGGCGCAGGCCAAGGCGGAACTGTTGGACCAGCTTCCGTCCGATGGCACGGCGATTTTGAACGCCGACGACCCCTATTTCGACTATCTCGCGTCGCGGGCGCAATGCCGAGTGATGTCGTTCGGATTTTCTGAGATGGCCGATGTCCGTGCGAGCGGGGTCACGTCCGATGTGCGCCAGGGCACGACCTTTCGCTTGCACCTCCCTGGAAAGAGCCGTCCCGTGACTGCGCGAATCAAGGTGCATGGAACGCACAACGTGACCAATGCGCTTGCCGCCGCCGCGGTGGGTGCGGCGTTGAATCTGTCAGGTTCGATGATTGTCCAGGGGCTCGGTCGATTCCGTCCTGCCGCGATGCGATCGCAGGTGGTAACCCATCATGGCGTCCATATTATCAACGATTGCTACAATGCCAACCCCGCTTCGATGAAAGCCGCACTTCAATTGCTGGCACAGTGGAGCCCGGCGCGCGAACGGATTGCCGTGCTGGGAGACATGCTCGAACTCGGATCTGAGACAGGCCAGATGCATCGGGAGGTTGGACAGTTTCTTGCCACGCAGGGGCTGTCGCGGTTGATCGTCTGTGGCCCCTTGGGTCGGAAGATCGCGGATGGGGCCAGGCAGGGCGGGATGGCAGGCTCGCAGATCGACGAAGTGGCCGATGCGGGAGCCGCTGCCGACCTTCTCAAGAAGACCGTGCGGCAGGGCGATGTGGTGTTAGTGAAGGCCTCCCGCGGCATGAAAATGGAGCAGGTGGTGCAGGTATTGACGGGGATGAGGGCGGTTATCAAGCAGGCGTCGTAAGCAGTCGGCGCCCATCTCTAGTAAGAGTCGGTCAGGCAGATAAGTCTCTTTTAAGGTAAAGACGGCATGCTCTACAACTGGTTGTACCCGCTTCATACGGACTATTCGTTTCTGAACGTATTTCGCTATCTGAGCTTCCGGATCATCTATGCGGCCGTGACCGCGTTCTTGATCGCCTTTGTGCTGGCTCCCTGGGTGATCAGGAAGTTGCAGGAAATTAAGCTTGGTCAGCAGATCCGCAACGACGGTCCCAAGAGTCACCTGGCGAAGAGCGGGACACCCACGATGGGCGGGATTCTCATCCTCTTCGCGGTGGTCCTCTCGACCCTCCTGTGGGCGGATATCGCGAAGCCCTACGTCTGGCTGGTACTCGCGGCCACGCTGGGGTTCGGGGCGATCGGATTTGCCGACGACTACCTCAAGTTCATCAAGTCCCAATCGAAGGGGCTGTCGGCAGGACAGAAGTTTACGGCGCAAGTGGCGGTGGCCTTGGGGATTGCGTTGGTCCTCTATTTCCTCCCTGGCTATACCACCAAGCTCAGCATTCCATTTTTCAAGAACGTCGTGCCGGATCTCGGCTGGCTCTATATCGGCTTCGCCGTGTTGGTCATTGTCGGGAGCTCCAATGCGGTCAATCTGACCGATGGTCTCGATGGGCTCGCGATCGGGCCCGTCATGATTGCGGCGCTGGCCTATACGATTGTGGCCTATGTCGCCGGCCATCGACTGATGTCGGACTATCTGCTTATTCAGCACATCGAAGGGGCCGGCGAACTGGCGGTCTTTACCGCGTCGATCCTGGGGGCGAGTCTGGGATTCCTCTGGTTCAATACCTACCCGGCTACCGTGTTCATGGGGGATGTCGGGTCGCTTCCGCTGGGAGCAGCGCTGGGCACGGTCGCAGTGATCAGTAAGCACGAATTGCTGCTCCTCATGGTCGGCGGCGTGTTTGTGATCGAAGCGGTCTCGGTGATTTTCCAGGTCATCTCGTTCAAGTCGCGCGGGAAACGTATTTTTCTCATGGCGCCCATCCATCATCACTTTGAGATGAAAGGGTGGGAGGAGCCTAAGGTTGTGGTGCGTTTGTGGATTATCGCCATCCTGTTGGCCCTATTGAGCCTGAGCACCTTGAAACTCCGGTGATGGCATGGCGGGAGTAACAGCAGTGGAACTTGCGGGCGCACGAGTCACGGTGATGGGACTTGCCAGAAGCGGCGTGGCGGCTTGCCGGCTGCTGCAGTTGGCGGGCGCGCGTGTGACGGTGGCCGATCGCAAGGAATCGGCGGAGCTGACGGCGATTCTTGGGAGCATCGACCGCGATCACGTCGCGGTGACGGTCGGGGCGCGGTACGAATCCTCGCTCGACGAGGCGGACCTAGTGGTGATCAGTCCCGGTGTCCCCTATCGCTTATCCTCGCTTGAGGCAGTGCGCCGGCGCGGGGTGAAGGTGATCAGCGAATTGGAGCTGGCCTCGCAGTTCTTTCGGAGCCCGCTTCTGGCGATTACGGGAACCAACGGCAAGAGCACGACCGTGACCTTGATCGGCAAGTTTCTCGCCGAGAGTGGCAAACGCGCGTTTGTCGGAGGCAATTTGGGCACCGCCTTGAGCGAAGCGGCGGTAGAAGATCTTCGTGCCAGCCAGGCGGGAAAACCGAGTCCGTTCGACTACCTTGTTGTGGAGGTCTCCAGTTTCCAGCTGGAAACGGTCGATCGATTTCATCCCTGGATCGCCGCCCTGCTCAACGTGACGGTCGATCACCAGGATCGGTATGAGTCGCTGGATGAATATGTCGCGGCGAAGCAGCGGATTTTCGAGAATCAATCCGCGTCAGACTTTGCCCTGTTCAACCTCGACGATGACCGCGTGGCACCGCTACGGCAGCAAGTCCGGGCGAAGCGGTTGGGGTTTACGAAGGCTTCGACGATCGGCGCCGATCTGGATGGGGGTACATTTCTCGATGGCGACATGATCGTGACGACGGTGACCGGTGTGCGGCAGGAGATCTGTCGCCGAAGCGAGATCCGCATCATCGGCAACCACAACGTGGAGAACGTGATGGCGGCCGCAACTTATGCGGTGCTGTGCGGCTGTCCGCTCAACGCGATTCGTCGCGTTCTTATGACGTTTCCCGGCCTCGAACATGCGCTTGAAATTGTGCGCGAGCGCCGAGGAGTCCGGTTTGTGAACGATTCGAAGGGCACGAATGTCGATGCGACGCTCAAAGCATTAGAGAGTATCGAGCAGCCGATCTGGCTCATTGCCGGGGGGCGGGATAAGGGCGGGGACTTTTCTCGATTGGCCCAGGCGGTCGGTCGGCGGGTGAAGCGCGTGATTCTGATCGGAGAAGCGGCGCCACTGATGCGGCGGGCCTGGGAAGGTGTCGCCACGATGATCGAGGCGGCCACGTTACGGGAGGCCGTGGATTGTGCCGCACAGGGGGCCTCGCAGGGAGACGTCGTCTTGTTGTCTCCGGCCTGCGCGAGCTTCGACATGTTTGCCGACTATCAAGACCGTGGGCGTCAATTCAAGGCATTGGTTCATGCCTTACCGGCGTGACGTGTCAGGCGAGGGAGGGGCGGTTCTGAGCAATGGCGCATCGATCAGCGGGGACTTTGGCCCTGCCATGGTCCCAGACCAGCCAACGATCGGGTACGAAGCGGGTGTCGGCAGACTATACCCTGCTTGCGGTCACGATGACCTTGGCGCTGGTGGGGCTGGTCATGGTGTTCAGCGCGAGCGCCATCGTGGCGGGCAACCGCTTTCAAGATCCAGGATTTTTTCTGAAGCGGCAGGTCGCCTGGCTCGCGTTCGGCTTGCTGTTGATGCACCTCACGTCGCGAATCGATTACCCGCTGTGGAAGAAGCTCTCCATTCCCATGTTGTTCGGCATGCTGCTGCTGCTCGTGATGGTGCTGGTGCCGGGGTTGGGTGTGGCGGCCAAAGGGGCGCGGCGCTGGTTGCGGTTGGGGCCGATTTCGATGCAGCCGGCGGAAATGGTCAAGCTTGTCACGGTCATCTATATCGCGGCGTATCTGACCAAAAAAGGGGACAAGATTACGTCGTTTCG
>VFKF01000034.1 GCA_009885705.1 Nitrospira sp.
ACAACCACTGCCCTTATACGCCGCCGCATCAGTATGGACTCGACTTTCCCCGCTTGATGATCGCCTGGAAGAAGCATCTGGCCGCGACGCGCGGGGTGAGCTGGCGCGATTGGTTCTTGATCAAGACGGATCTCATCGGCACCCTTGGGAGTCTGCTGGCGCCGATTGCCAATTGGCTGTTGGGCCTTCGGTTTCTTCGGGTCGCGACGGAACCGCTTGTGGGTGTGCATCGGGATCGGCAGGTCTTGCCCTTTGCTGCGGAGACCTTTACTCATTGGTGGGAGCGTCGAGGGGCGGCACAGGTTCCTGCTTCCGCGCCGCGGAAGGTCGCGCTCTTTGGGAGCTGTCTGGTCAATTATCAAGCGACCGACGTCGGGAAAGCGACGATTCAAGTCCTCGAAAAAAACGGTGTCCATGTCGTGATTCCTGAACAGCGTTGTTGCGGCATGCCCTCGTTCGATATCGGCGATACGGCCGCGATTCAGCAGGCCGCTTCGGCAAATGTCGCGTCATTCCTTCCATGGGTTGAGAAAGGTTACGAGATTGTCGTGCCGGTGCCCAGTTGCAGTCTGATGTGGAAGCGAGAATATCCGGAGATCGTCGGTGGCCCTGATGTGCAACGCGTGGCGGAGCGGACGTTCGACGTCTGTGAATACCTGATGAAGATGAAGCGGGAGGGCGCATTGGCTACCGACTTTCAGCAGAAGCCAGGGCGAGTCGCCTATCAGATACCGTGTCATTTGCGGGATCAAAATATCGGATTCAAATCCAAGGAACTGATGGAATGTGCCGGTGCGCAGGTCGAGGTGATTGAGAAATGTTCCGGCCACGATGGCTCCTGGTCCGCCAAGACGGAGTTCTTTCCCCTGTCGATGCTGATTGCGCAGAAGGCCGTTCGGGTGATTGAGGAGGCTCCGGCAGATCTGGTCGCGACTGATTGCCCGCTGGCGGGGCTGCAGTTGGATCAAGCAGGCGCAATGGCCCATGCCGGCGGCAGGTCGACCAAACATCCGATTCAAATCGTGCGCGATGCCTATGGGTTGAAATCATGAACTTCTTAACGTCCCAAGATCTCTTGTCTACCGCGGCTTATGAACAGCAACGGGACCCGTTCCGTTCGCAGATCATCGCGCTCAAGCAGCGGCGCAGGATCTCTGTCGGGCCACTCATCACACTCGTCTTTGAGAATCGCGAGACATTACGGTTTCAGACCCAGGAAATGATTCGAGTCGAACAGATCCTCGATCCCCACAAGGTTCAAGAAGAATTGGACGTCTATAATGCCCTCATGCCGGGAGTCGGCGAGTTGAGCGCGACGCTCATGATCGAAATTACGGAGCCGGATCGGATGAAGGAATGGCTCGACCTGTTCATGGGGCTCGATCACGGTGAAAAAATCGCGATTCGCGCCGGGACTGAGCATGTCTTCGGAGAGTTCGAGGGAGGGCATAGTCATGAAACAAAGATCAGCGCCGTGCATTTCGTGCGGTTTAGGCCGACCGCATCGATGATCGCGTCGTTTGCCGATCTACATGTGCCGGTCACCATGACGGTGCATCATCGTGAGTATCATGCCGAGGCGCCTGTTCTTGGAAGCATGCGCGAAGAGTGGCTGAAGGACCTGAGGTAATATGGCATCTGTCTTATTGACGAAACGCATCGAATTCGCGGCGGCGCATCGCTATATCAAGCCTGAATGGGATGAGGCCAAGAACCGTGCGGTATTTGGCCTGTGTTACAACCCGCCTGCGCATGGACATAACTACATGGTCGAGGTGACGGTCTTAGGCGAGGTGGATCCGAAGACCGGCATGGTCGT
>VFKF01000293.1 GCA_009885705.1 Nitrospira sp.
CCCGTGGTAGAGCGGAGAGCGTACAGGACCGGCGGTGAGGAGGACGGACCCCTCAGTTCTAATTGTCGTTACCCCGCAATGCTAATTGTCGCTGAACAGGTGATCGAGAAAAGCCCCTTCGCCAGCGTGAAGCTCCCCACGGTGCGCGCCGGGAAAACACGATTTCTCTCCATTGAGGAGGAGGCCAGGCTGTGCAAGGAGATCGGTCAGCCGTATGACGCCTGGATCAGGCTCGCCATTCTCACGGGCATGAGGAAGTCCGAGCAGTTTGGGCTGCGATGGGCCGACATTGACCTGGAACGGGGTTTGATTACCCTCTCTACCACCAAGAGTGGATGTGTCCAGTACGTCCACCTGACAGAAGAAGCCAAGGCGATCCTGGGCGGCCTGATCGTTGGCAATACGTCGGTCTGGGTGTTCCCAAGTGAGAATCCCGACACGCACCTGGACCCGGACAACTTCTATGGTCGGGTGTATATGACGGCGCTTGAAGACGCGAAGCTGGAGGGTGTCACCTGGCACACCTTGCGTCATACGTTCGCCTCACGGCTGGCGATGAACGGCCAGGCCCCTAGCACCATCGCGGCCTTGCTTCGGCACAGTGGGACGGACTTAGTGGCGCGGTATGCCCACCTCAGCCCTACCCACCTGCAAGGGGCGCTTGAAGGAGTCTCAGGGTTTGGGAAGGTGAAGCCGGAACCGACGAAGATCGTGACGGAATCGAGGCAGGAGGGGCAGTTTCCAATCCCAACCGTGACGGGAACCGGAACTGAGCGCGAGGAGCGGGAAAGTGAATGTGTGTAAGCGGTTGAAAGTATTGGTCGGGGCGACAGGATTCGAACCTGCGACATCCTGCTCCCAAAGCAGGCGCGCTACCGAGCTGCGCTACGCCCCGACGCTGAGATAATAATCACATATACTATGCACTACGGCTGGAGAACCGACAAGTAGGACCACCGTATCAGCCTCACCGCTATACCATTGAGCGGCCTACTCTTGAAACCTTCAAGCGCTCAGACAGAATGCACCAAAAAAACCAGGAGAAGCCTTTGACGAGCCTCTCTTTATACAGGAACACCCGGTGAGAGTCCAGGCTACAGGCCTTCCGAGATAGACACCGTAGGCTGGAAGGGTCAGGAGAAGCGACTTAGACGTAGCCGGCCATACGCTCTCCTGCCAAACAGCCGTGGGCAAAACAGACTTACTGGCGGTTGCGCTCTGCGAACAGAATAGCGAGGGACGTCTCAAGAGTCCGGATTACTGAAATTGTGCGGCGAGGTCGGCAGGCTTGAAGACGCCCCGTTCGGTGATGATGCCGGTGATCAACTCCGCCGGGGTCACGTCAAAGGCCGGATTGTAGACTGCGACCCCTTGGGGTGCGATGGGATGGCTGCCGTGAATAGTAGTGACTTCGAGAGGATTGCGTTGTTCGATGGGAATGTCCGCGCCGGTCTTGGTCTTTAGATCGATCGTGGAATAGGGCGCGGCGACATAAAAGGGAATTCCATGGGCCCTTGCCAGCACGGCGACTGAGTAGGTCCCGATCTTGTTGGCCACATCCCCGTTCGCGGCGATGCGATCGGCGCCGACAACGCAGAGCTGGATTTTCCCTTGGCGCATGAGTGAGCCTGCCATGTTGTCGGTGATGAGCGTCACAGGAATCTTGTCCTGCATCAGCTCCCAAGCCGTGAGTCTCGCTCCTTGCAGCACCGGCCTGGTTTCATCGGCAATGACCTGAATCTTCTTCCCCTGCTCCCAGGCTGCGCGGATGACACCCAATGCCGTGCCATAGCCGGCTGTGGCCAGCGCACCGGCATTGCAATGGGTCAGGACCGTTTGGCCGCTTGCGATGAGTTCCGCTCCGTGCCGGCCCATCGCCTTACAGAGCGCGATATCTTCATCGAGAATGACTTGCGACTCTTTCAGCAAGGCCGCTTTGATGGAGGCAATGGGCTGCGTGCGTACCGAGGCCAGGAAGCGCTTCATCCGTTCGATGGCCCAAAACAGATTGACCGCCGTCGGCCTGGTCGCCGCGAGATGATCGCAGATGATGAGCACCTCCTTGGCGAAGGCCTCGTAGTCGGATGCCATGACGGTCTGCGCGCCGAGCGCGACTCCCATCGCCGACGTCACCCCGATTGCCGGAGCGCCCCTGACTTTCAATGTGCGAATGGCATCGGCGACGGTCCGATAGTCCCGGCAGTCCAGAAACTCGACATACTCAGGCAGCCGGCTCTGATCGAGCAGCCGTACCGCGCCATCTTTCCATTCAACGGTGGGAACCATGAGGCATCTTGTAGCGGGAACTGCGGCACAGTGCAAGAGGGAAGAGGAAAGACTCTCCGCTCGTACAATCGACATGCTGCTGGGTGCCGCAACCGCCCCAACCGATTGACTGACCGTTCGATTTCGCATAGTATCTACATCGTAGATACCCACGGAGGTTCTCACCATGAAAACGACCGCTCAGAAATGGGGCAATAGCCTGGCCGTCAGAGTTCCGAAAGGCATCGCGCAGCAAGCGGGCCTTAAGGTCAACGATGATTTGGACATTGAAGTCAAAAAAGGCGCGCTCATCCTGAAGCCTCACCTCCGTCGCGTGTACAGACTTGAGGACTTGCTCAAACGCATGACCCCCGAGAATGCTCACGATGCAATCGAGTTCGGCGGCCCTGTCGGACATGAGGCACTCTGATGGCAACGAGAAAATATGTCCCTGACCGCGGAGATGTCGTCTGGCTCCAATTCACTCCTCAAGCCGGACATGAACAGGCAGGACATCGCCCGGCCCTGGTCCTCTCGCCGGCCAGCTATAATCGGCGCAGCGGGTTGATGCTCTGCTGCCCGATCACCAGTCGTGTGAAGGGCTATCCATTCGAAGTGGCATTAGAAAATGGACAGGATCTGGCAGGCGTTGTCCTCGCCGACCAGGTCAAAAGCTTGGACTGGAAGGCCCGGCAGGCCAGCAAGAAAGGAAAAGCCTCCGCGCAAGTCACGGCAGAGACTTTGAGCAAATTGCACACACTACTCTGATCGGGCCATCCTCTCGAATTCCTACCTGTCCTCTTCAAGTGACATGTTCATCGGATTGAACCGGAGAGGTTGTGCCAGAACTTAATGTTTCTGGCGCCCGCTCCACTCAAGAATTGTGATCATGACCACAATTAAGCAGGCTTGGATGAGGAGCA
>VFKF01000278.1 GCA_009885705.1 Nitrospira sp.
CAGTTCTGTGTCTGTTATTTCCAATGCCCTTCGCCTGCGTCATGTGGAATTGTAAGTGCGCCTCCGAGGCACGCATGCTAGGCTACAGACTTAATTTTGAACGATGAACGCGGAACGCTGGAGTGATAATCGTTTCCTTGTTCATAGTTCATCGCTCACCGTTCAGCGTTTCCCGGATGACGGACTTTTTCAGCAGCCTGTTAGAAAGGATCTTAGTGTGTTGCGACCTAGGCACATGATGCGAATCGTGATCGGGCTCTGTGTGTGGGGCTCGATCCTCGGTGGAACGGCTCTGGCCGGGAGTCGTGTGATTCTTGTGGCGGGCGGGGGTGAACTCCAGGCACAGGTCAAGGCGACCGCGACCAAAGTGACTCCCGCTGTCGTCAGCATTGCCTCCACGGTGATGGTCCGCGATCAAGCGTTCAGCGACGAAGCGCTGCCGTTCGGATTGTTCAAGGATGTCCCGGGGCGGCGGCAATATGGTCAGGGCTCCGGCGTCATTGTGTCGTCGGATGGCTACATTCTAACGAACAACCATGTCATTGCCGATGCGGTCGATGTGGAAGTGATTCTCGCCGACCGTCGGCAATACAAAGGACGAGTGGTGGCCACTGATCCGAAGACCGACGTGGCCGTGGTGAAAATTCAGGCGAACAATCTGCCGACGGTGACGTGGGGGGATTCGAGCACCCTCGCCGTCGGCGAATTTGTGCTCGCGATCGGCAATCCCTTGGGCTTGAGCCGCAGTGTCACGTTCGGCATTGTCAGTGCCGTCGGACGAGCCGATGTCGGCGTGGCCGATTTCGAAGACTTCATTCAGACCGATGCCCCCATCAATCCCGGCAATTCAGGCGGCGCGCTGGTGACTCTCAATGGAGAACTGATAGGGATCAATACCGCCATCGCCAGTCCGACCAGTGGAAGCGTCGGAGTCGGTTTTGCTATTCCCAGCAATATGGCCAGGTCCGCCATGCAAAGCCTGCTCAAGACCGGGCGTGTGGTCCGCGGGTTCCTCGGCGCCTCGACGCAAGATGTCTCTCCCCTGCTGGG
>VFKF01000472.1 GCA_009885705.1 Nitrospira sp.
ACCCCGATGCCCGTCGTCACGGCAAAGGCACCAATATGATCAGCGCGGCCCGACTCTTTCGGCGCCACAAAATCCGCCAGCGCAAAACTGTACTGCCCTTGCGGCTTCTCCGATTGCTGACGCAAGGTGTGAATCGTCGTCAGAATTGTCGTGCGACGGTCATCGCTATAGATTTCAATATCGTCACCCACACTATTGGCAGGAAAGAACCCGTACACTCCATTGGCTGTAAATAATCGTTGCTCCACAATCTTGCGGAGCAAGGCCAACGCATCGTCGTACAACTCTTTGGCCTTCGGACCCACAACAGGATCTTCAAAAATGGTCGGGTAGCGTCCGCGCAATTCCCACGTGTGGAAGAACGGCGACCAGTCGATAAAAGGAATCAGCTGATCCAACGGCTGCTGCAGCAAAACCTTCACTCCCGCAAACGCCGGGGTGGGGATATCGATCTCAGCCCAATTCGATTGAAATCGATTCGTGCGCGCCCGCTCCAGCGTCCAAAGGGTTTTCGCTCCCTTGTCCTGATGGGTCTGGCGTATCTGATCGTAGTCGGCACGAACCTTCTTGGCGAAATCAGTCCGCAAGTCTGTATTGACCAGACTCCCCACGACGCCCACCGCTCTGGAGGCGTCCAGCACATGCACCACCGAGTGATTGTAGGAGGGCGCGATCTTCACGGCCGTATGGGCTTTGCTCGTGGTGGCGCCGCCGATCAGCAACGGCAGATCGAACCCCTCGCGCGTCAGCTCGCGTGCCACATGAGCCATTTCATCCAGCGAGGGAGTAATCAGTCCGCTCAACCCGATGATCGCCACTCCATGTTCGCGTGCAGCAGCCAGGATTTTCTCGCAAGGCACCATCACCCCGAGATCGATCACCTCGTAGTTATTACATCCCAACACCACCCCGACGATGTTCTTCCCGATATCGTGCACATCGCCCTTGACCGTGGCAAGGAGGACCTTCCCATTGGATCTCGACGCCCCTGACTTGAGCTTCTCCTCCTCCATGAAGGGCATCAGGTAAGCCACAGCCTTCTTCATGACTCGAGCGCTCTTAACCACTTGCGGCAAAAACATCTTGCCGGCCCCGAAGAGGTCCCCGACAATATTCATCCCGGACATCAGGGGTCCCTCGATCACATGCAGCGGCTTGTCATATTTCAGACGAGCTTCTTCGATGTCCGGCTCGATGTAATCCGTCACGCCCTTCACCAGGGCATGGGAGAGTCGCTCCTCGACCGTGCCTGAACGCCACTCATCGTCTTTGACTGCCACCTTGCCCAATTGTTTGACGGTCTCGGCAAAGGTCACCAACCGCTCCGTCGCATCGGGGCGGCGGTTCAACAGCACGTCTTCCACCAGCTCCAACAGATCCTTGGGAATCTCCTCGTACACCGCCAACTGGCCGGCGTTCACGATCCCCATGTCCAAACCGGCCTTGATGGCGTGATAGAGGAATGCCGCATGCATCGCCTCGCGCACGCGATTGTTGCCGCGGAAGGAGAAGGAAATATTGCTGACGCCGCCGCTGACTTTCGCGAGCGGAAGATGCTGCTTGATCCAGCGCGTCGCGTCGAGGAAGTTCACCGCGTAATTGTTGTGTTCCTCGATGCCGGTCGCCACCGTGAGGATGTTCGGATCGAAAATGATGTCCTGGGCGGGAAATCCGATACGCTCCGTGAGGAGACGATAGGCCCGCTCACAGACCTCGATCTTGCGCTCGTAGGTATCGGCCTGGCCGCGCTCATCGAAGGCCATGACCACCACCGCCGCCCCATAGCGATGAACCAATTTGGCCTGCTGGAGAAACTTGTCTTCGCCTTCTTTGAGGCTGATGCTATTGACGACCGGCTTACCCTGGATGTTCTTCAGGCCTGTCTCCAGAATGTCCCATTTCGAACTGTCCACCATGATGGGGACGCGAGTGATATCCGGCTCCGAGGCGACCAGCCGTAGAAATTTCTCCATGGCGGCCTGGGAATCGAGCATGCCTTCGTCCATATTGATGTCGATGATCTGAGCGCCCCCCTCGACCTGTTGACGCGCCACCGAGAGCGCCGCGTCATACTCGCCAGCCAGAATCAGTTTAGAAAAAGCTGGTGACCCCGTGACGTTGGTTCGTTCACCGATATTCACAAAGTTTGATTCCGGTCGCAGGGTGACCGCTTCCAACCCGCTGAGCCTGGTAAAGGGCTCGACGGGCTGCGGGACGCGCGGAGGAATACCCCTGACGGCCTCAGCGATCATCTTGATGTGCCCCGGTGTCGTCCCACAACAGCCGCCCACGATATTCAGCCAGCCATTCTGAGCCCATTCTTTTAACTGAGGCGCCAGACTGTCCGGCGTCTCAGGAAATCCGGTCGGGAGCAAGGGATTCGGCAGTCCGGCATTCGGATGGCTGCTCACAAGAATCGGAGCCAGACGCGAAAGTTCTTCAATCAATGGCCGCATTTCCTTGGGACCCAAGGCGCAATTGATCCCGACGCTGAGCAACGGCACATGAGAGATCGAATTCCAAAAGGCTTCGATGGTTTGGCCCGTGACACCACGGTTGCTGCCGGCTTGAATAAACGTCACCGACGCCATGATAGGAAGCTTCACGTGGCGATCTTCAAAAAACGTATCGATGGCAAAGAACGCGGCTTTCGCATTCAGCGTATCGAAAATGGTTTCGACCAATAAGAGATCGACGCCGCCGTCCACTAAGCCACGAACCTGCTCGTAGTACACCGTCACCAGCTCATCGTAGGTGGTGCCGCGGGCACCTGAGTTATTCACATCGGTTGAAATCGACGAGGTCTTCGTCGTGGGACCGATGGCCCCGGCCACAAAGCAGGAGCGACCAGGGCTCGCTGACATGACCTGCGCCGCCGCACGCCTGGCGCATTCCCCTCCAGCCCGCGCAATCTCGTAGGCCAGTGACTCCATGCCGTAATCGGCCAGGGAAATGGCTTGGGCATTGAATGTATTTGTCTCCACGATATCGGCACCGGCTTCGAAATATTGGCGATGAATCTCCTCGATAATCGAGGGCTGCGTGAGGTTCAAGAGATCGTTGTGCCCTTTTTGATCCTTCTTCCAATCTTTGAACCGCTCGCCCCGAAACGCCGCCTCGTCCAGCTTCCGCTGCTGGATCATGGTCCCCATCGCCCCGTCGAGGACGAGAATGCGTTGTTGCAGCAAGGTTTCTAACTTTGCACTCATAGAACCTGTCTCCGTGATCGACTACGTCTTCATGACAAAAAATTAGTCGCCATCATAACTGAGCAGTTCCGGCGCCAGCAAGCAATCCCGCTCATCCTGCCTTGACAGGACGGGAGTCCATCGATACCATGCCATGACTAGCTGGAGAGGTACTGTGCTCCTGCGTGATGCGTCCCATACCATCCTCATGCTTCTCGTCGCGCTGGTCTCTACGACCGGCATCTGGCTCCACCCCTCCCCAGCCTTCGCGGCGCCCTATTTTGAAGATGGGTACCTCGGGTTGACACAAACAGAACTCCATCAACAACTTGGAATGCCACAGGCCGTACGGGATCGAAAATCCGCGCTGCGAGTCTTCACCTATTATGCCATCACCGATTGGGAGAAATATTTTCGGAAGCTCGTCTCCCCGGAAAACGGCGAGGATGTCTATACCGTCACACGCGAGGGTATCGAGATCCGCTACTCGTTCAGTTACACCTTCGACCCCAACGACGAAAGCGACAATCGAACGCTCTTCGTTCGGCTCGTCGACATCGAGTTTTCCCCGGCCGTTCCTCTCTCCAAGATTCCGGCACTAGTCCCCGAGTTTCACCCTTCAGAGAACCCGACCGCGCCATCATTTCGATCTAATATCTGGATCCTGCTCTTCACAGGCGCTTCGTCGCCGCAAGCTCGCTTTATTGTGAAAGAAGCCGCGAAAGATACGCTCGAATGGAGCCTGGCCTATCAACTGTTTTCGTTACAAGGCCTGTCCGACCCTCTTACGTCCAAGTCACTCGTCGATCGAATGGAAGTTGGCACCCAAAGTATCGACCTCGTGAAGCAACGCCAGCGACATACGCATGACCCCATTCTGAATCCTTACTCGCGTGAATTCTCCCAACGCCAACTGCCCCCTCAAGTGCCCTCTGTCAAAAAGATTCCTCTTCCCAAGTACGCGGACTAGCCGCGCCTGAGTGCCACAACTCAACACGATGATCGGGGAAAATTACGGAAGACGCTGGAGACGATCCTGCTGTTGCTCTTGGGCTTTGACCGCCCGACCGGTGAAGAGATCCAACGCGGTGTCTTGGGAAGTAAAGAGCAAGACCGGCACGGTCAAACCCAGCATGACCAAACACCAGAGAGAGAGGAAACGGATAGCTTGGCTCCGCGCAAACAGTCTAGCCAATAGACACACCACCCCGACGAGGCCGCCGACGGTCAGCACCTGAGACTGATAGGGAGTGAACCCGGAAATACTTGGCGCGAATGTACCGAGCTGTGCACGAACGACCTGTGTCCAATCGGATACCGACTGCTGCAGTTGTATCGCTTTCGAATGATTGTTGGCGGCTTGGGGAGCATGTTCTGTCGCCTGTACCTTCGCACGATACCGTTCGGGAATGGTCTCGTAGTTGTCCGTCATGACTGCCGTGCCTCGTTCATCGATATAGGAATAGATGATCGTGGCAGAAGCATACTCCGGCAACAGGAGGCTACTGATCCAGAGGAAGAAGACTCCTACAAGGACAGCTGCACTGCCATGGAGCAGAAGAGGGCGTCGTCGATCTCGATCAATCGGTTCATGGCTGGATAGATACATCACCATATAGTAATAGTATACCGACTCCGACCGATTACTCACATCTTATTGATTAAATTGACGCAAACAGACCGGCTTCCTTGACTCTCTCCAATTCACATTGCTACCATGCAGACCAGCATGGATCACACGACTGCAGCTGCACAAGAACCGATGAACGCCTCATCCACCGATCGCCAAGAACAGACACCCTTCATTCGCCGACGTCCCGTTCGACTCATGATCTATGCGGGGCTTGGAATATTCATGCTCCTCATGGTGATCTGGCCGCTCATCGTACAACTCAAAGACCCTGACTTTCACAAGCATATTGCCGAACATCGCGTCATGGTCGGCATGTCCAAAGAACAGGTATTAGAGGCCTGGGGAGGCCCCCAAACGATTAACACCACCTTCACCAAAGAAGGCCTCCGCCGGGAAGAATGGATTTTTGAAGATTGGGAAAATGCAGCGACAGTGAAGCACCGCTATCTCTACATGGAAGAAGGCCGGCTCATCGGCGGATGGTTTCAAGGGTCCGGCGAACGACTCCCCATTCAAACTCCGTCGAACCCCCATGCCCCCAGACCCCAGCGCTAGTCCGCGCTTACACCTGTACCGACACGTCACGCACATCCACCCGCAGCCGACTCAAGAGCAGATTCGCAGAGAGCCGATCGCGCTCGTCGACCATGACACGAGAGTTCAGAATGGGAAGTCCCGGATACAAGCTGTTCACATGTTCGTTCTGAAGCAGATATCCGATACCGCTGCCCTCCAGCAAACTCGTGACCATTGCCAACTCGCCCATATTCTGCGGCTCCGTCAGACAGATCATCGGCATGTCACACCCTCGAGGCTCACAGAATTGACGAGCGGATACCTACTCGTCTCGTTGCTTTTTTCGGGCATCCCTCTTACACTCAGCGGCTGCTAGGGGGTTTCTGTAATTTGCACGCGGCGTTCTTTACCAGGGCCGCCCGAAATGGTTAACACACGTTTCCATTCCCGGACCTGATAGACAGCCCAGGCATGCGATTGGCCTTTAAAGTAGGCATCAGGATCTTCCCCGCTGGCGTTGAGAAAAATCGGCTCCGTGAAGCCCTCTTCCAACACATAGTCCAGGAGAGAGTCCGTCACAAAACCTGATCCTCGCAACGACACGTCTGCCAGCATGGACAGAATGTCTTCTGGATTTTGAACCGTCACACGATCCATTGATGTACCTCCGCGTCGTCAAATTGTAACGAGCCGCTCAGCAGGAAGGCAACAGACATGACACGTCCCTTGACGAAAAGCCGATTTCGCGAAGAACTCTTGCGTCTGATGGACCGCAAACATCATTGGGCCTGGCCGGCATTCGCCGACGGCACCGTCACCGTCGAGCAGCTCAAGCGCCACTTCCAACAGGAATACGGCGTGTACGTGCGGGACTTTCCTGTCTTCCTGGCCCGCATTCACGGCCAAAATCCCCCGGCTCCTGTCCGCCGGATGCTCGCAGATAATATTTACGAAGAAGACACCGGTGGGCTCTCGCTGGGTAAATCGCACCCGGAATTGTTCCTGACCATGATGGCAGGCCTGGGGCTGCCGGCACGCGATTTTGATACGGTGCGCCTCCTCCCGGCCAGTCGGCGCTACCGCGCCTGGCTGGATACGGCATCGAACAAGAAAGACTGGGTCGTCGGAGCCGCAGCGCTGACAATCTTCGTCGAAGGCAGCGTGAAGGACCGCGCCGAAATCGCAGACCCTTCCAAACCAAAGACCGCCGAAGAAATCGAAGCGATCGTCCAGCGCCACCCGCTGGTGAAATACCACGGCCTCTCCCCCGATGCCATGGATCTGATTCGCGCGCACCAACTGGTTGAAGCCGGCCATCGGCACGATGCCTATGCCATGGTCGTGAACTACGCCACCACACGAACGCAACAACAGGCCGTCTTGAGCTGCCTCAAGAAATGCCTCACCCTCTGGCAAGCCTATCGCGATGCAGTCGCCAAGGCCTGTGGACTCAAAAAGACCTAAATTGTGCATTGGTTGATCGCTCTCGCATTCTTGTCTGTTGTCCTGACCATCAGCCATCCCCCATTGGCCATCGGCTCCCTTTCTTCCGACGGCATGACCCTGGTTCCTGCCGGAGAATTCCTGATGGGGAATCCGGCAGGCAGCGATGGTCTTCTGGACGAAGCACCACAGCGCCTTATCTCGACCGCCTCATTCTGGATCGACCGCCACGAAGTCACGAACGATGCCTATGCGCAATTTGTCCAAACGACCGGACATCGTGCGCCGGCCAACGCCAACCCTGCCGCAACATTGTGGGAAAATAATCTACCGATCTCCGGCATCGGCAACCATCCCGTGGTGAACGTCAGTTGGGAAGATGCCGTCGCCTACTGCACCTGGATGGGCAAACGTCTGCCGACTGAAGCGGAATGGGAAAAGGCTGCACGTGGCACCGATGGTCGTCGCTACCCCTGGGGGAACGAGTGGGATATCGCGAAGGCCAACAGCGCCAGCTATTGGGCCGGTCGCACGGTCGACTTTCAGAGCGGAGCAGACTGGGATGCCTTCTGGGTCACAGGAGAGGGTGCGCAGATTTCAAAAGAGAAGGGCCTCAAAGGTGAAGTGCTCACGATACCGGTCGGCAGCTTTCCAGCAGGCGTCAGTCCGTACGGACTGTATGACATGGCAGGCAACGTCGCTGAATGGATACAGGATTGGTATAACCCGAACTACTACAAAGACGCGCCCCTCTCAGATCCTCAAGGGCCCCCTCGCGGGGCAATCAAAGCGATGCGCGGCGGATCTTGGTTGAAACCGGCTATCAGTTTACGCACGGGCGACCGCGACTGGGGCACGATGGACAGTCGTCCAAGCGGCACCGGTTTTCGCTGTGCGAAAGATGCCTCGTAACCCCCATTCACACAAACAATCCAACCGGTAGATGCACCTGACCGGGAAACACGCCGGTCAGTTCAGTCGGTGTGACGCCGAAGTGTTTGACCAACACATCGGAAAAGATATTGCGGAACTCCACTGTGGGCCGGATATATCGACCCGAGTCGAGATTGGCATCGATGAGCGACGACGGGAAACCCGCCGTGCCATGATACAAACCGCCCTTGACCCCGCCTCCAAGCATGAACCACACCGATGCTTTTCCGTGGTCAGTCCCTCCACTGGCATTCTGCCGAACGGTGCGGCCAAATTCCGTACAAGTCAGCACCACCACGTTATTCATCAACAATCCCAGATCGTTGTAGAAGGCCCGTATTCCTCCTGAAAATTCCGCCAGCCTCGCGCCTTGCGACAGCGTGGCGCCACCGCCAGCGCCTTGATCATCATGTGTATCCCATCCACCGATATCGACCGTAGCGACTTCGAGTCCCAATCCTTTTCGGATAATATGCGCTACATCGCGAAGCTGCCTTCCATAGGACGTATTGGGATACTGCGCGCCGTTTTGAGGCGCTGCTGGGCCAATCGACTCGATTGAGGCCACTCGATTCAACATATCGGGTCCCAGCGCATGGATCAGCCGACTGTAGGGATTCGTACTGGTCAATTGAGGATCCTGTGCGTACAACGTCCGGAGATTCGATTCTAACGGCGCCTTGGCGCTGCCAAGCCTAGCGAAGCTCAGGGCTGACAGATCGTTGATTGCAGGTACGAGGGTCGATCCGCGCAACGCATCGGCGAGATCGCTCCCCATCCCGGCAGCTCGGATGGTGGGCGCGCCGACCGCACCCACCGCTTGCAAATAGCGATTGAGCCAGCCGTCTGTCGCGGAAAAGAACCCTCGTTCGATGATGTCCTGGTCCGTGAAATGCGATTGGGTCGAGCCGGTAAATCCGGCCTGCGTCACTATAGCCAGGCTGTTGTTATTGTATAAATCGAGAAACGGCTGAATGGCCGGATGCATCGCGAACCCTGTGCCGGGGAGATTGATTCCAGCGCCATCACCGCCTCCTGGAGGGGGAATGCCGATGTTGCCTGCACCACTCAATGCCGATGGCCGCACCGCATAATACTGCGAATCCGAATAGGGCACGATGGTGTTCAGGCCGTCGTTACCGCCGCGCTGAAAGACCACCACCAGAGTCTTTCCGGCGTTGGTCGCAGCAGCCGCGGTCCGACGGAGAAAATCTGACGGAAAGAAATTCAAGAGCAGGGTCGCGCCTGCCACTCCCAGCGCGCGCTTCAAAAACGTCCGCCGCGACACATCCACCTGCGCCGCCTGACAATGCTGACAGGTTTTCATAGACACCTCACTGGTATTTGTAGCGTGGACTCGCCAACACCGTCGCCAGCATTCGGTCGAGCGGTGTTTCAACGTTCGAGCTATCGAGATTGAAGGTTCCTCCCCCACTACGGAGGGTCGTGAGCAAGGTCTGGTACTCCGTGAGACTGACCTGACGATCGAAGGTCAAATTCAACAGGAACCCCAACACATCTTCTTCTGTTTTCAGTCCAAGACTTTTTAACCACAGCCTGGTCAACCCACCGCTGGTATCCAAGCCGAAACGGATAGTTGACCCGAATCCAGGAATCGTTGTTTCATAAGCGAAGCTGACTTCGTTGAACATCACGTCGGTATTGAGCCACTCATCGGCCGATTCTTTATACCCGGTCGGTGGCGCTTTCTCGTACAGGCCCTGTCCCATTCTCACCAAGCGATTCCGAAACGGATCCATCGACGACCAGACACCAAGATTGCGATGGACAGACATCACGAATTCCAACGGTGTCTTAACCAGACCTCGATAATTGGAGACATTGTTGAAATCCTGAGAGGTGAAAATCGCGATCAAGACCTTTTTCATGTCGCCGCCGGAGTCGCTGAACACCGACGCGACTTCGTTCAGGAGAGAGGCCGAAGGATGATCGTTGACGAAGTACACACATAACTTCTTCGCGAGATGTGCGGCCGTAGCAGGATGCCGAGACGCGATGGCCAGCACCTGCTCGCCGTCACCGACGCCGGAGGACGACACCGTCTGTCCCAAGAACTGCTTGGATCCTGGACTGTGCCGGCTCGCGATAAACTGAAATCCTGGCCGCGCGCTGCTCAATGTGGTCCATCCGGTAAAGGCTTTGGCCGCCTCGACGATATCGGCCTGTGTGTAGCCGTTCGGGTTCCCGTTCACATCGACTCCCAGCGTATGCAATTCTTGCAATTCCCTGGCATAGTTCTCGTTGGGATTTTCTTTCCGATTCACATCGGTGTTCAGATAGATCATCATCGCGCTGCTCTTCGCACTGGCCATCAGCAAGTCGAGGAATTTTCCGAACGCATTGGTCCTGAACGCCTCGTTCTCCGCCAGTTCGAATTGCCCCTTGTTATGCGTGCGATAATTCGTATTGAAATGGTTGTCCCAGAAATAGACCATCTTTTCTCTCAGCTGCCGCCGGCTGTAGACCTTTCGAATCAGATCGTAATCTTGTAGTTCACTGAGCGACGGTGCCAGAACATCCGGCAACCCATCTTCGGTCCGCCAGTCAGCACGATCTGCGGCAAGCCGCTGGCTGAGGGCGGAATCGTCGATGACGATCGGAGCGGGAAGAGGCTGCACGTTGTGCAGGGTGGTGGGCCAAGGTAGATTCGGATCCAGCTCCAGCTGTTCCTTCATGTAACGAACCGCCCAGGCATTGGCCTCCTGGAGGGTCAAATGCGAAACCGTATTGAGTTGATTCGGTGTACCGCCATAGCCCAATCGACTCAACACATGGTAGGCAAACCAATTGGCTGGGGCCGGCGGTAAACCAGCCTGAGGGGGACCCAACGGAGGCGCCGGTGCCGCAATCGGCTCAGGCGGTGGACCTTGTGTAACGGGCGCGGCCGTGAGCAGTTGCTGCAAGCCCGGCAACTGCTTGATTAAATTTCGAGCGCTTCGGCTCCCCTGGCCCAATGACGAGCCGCCCGAGCCGGAAGCGGCTGTTGAAGAACCAGAAGAGGCCACCGTCCCGGCTACGGCCGATACCGCAGACATTCCAGCCGACCTAGTCGAGATGGCCTCTCCTGTCGAGACCCCTGGGGAAATCTGAGTCACCCCTGCAGCAGACGAAGCCATACCGGCAATTGAGTCTTTTCTCTCCGGTGAGACTGGCTCAACGACCACCGGCATAGTCGAAGAACGGCCTTGGTCCACTAGCTGAGAAGATTCGGATGGCGACGAACCAGCCGACGGCTTGCGAATTAACCGCCTGGGTTTCTTCTCGACCTTCGAACGGCCTGACTCTTTGTCCGCCGTGAAGACCGCCCCTGGTGCTGGCACAGAGGTAATATCTTCTGTCCTGCGGGCCTGTCGGCTATCCGATTTCTTGAGCGCTTGGCTGGATGTCAGACCCGTCTCTGCCGCAGAGAGAGACGGAACTTCGGCCCAATAAACCAATCCCTGGACTGCGAGCAGCAGCAGGAACGCCGTTCCAAGACCTGAGGCCAAGAAGGGAGCATCAACCTGATACTCCCTATTCGTCGTAATCGTCGTTGTGACGTGAGTCATGATCCTGCCTCCTGTTGCTTGGCCGATGTGACACGATCTCGCAGCCAAACAATGAAGCAGGACGGAGCAAAACCAGTGCCTTTGCGCAAAGCCGTGAGGTTATTGTGCACAAAGTGGCAATTTCATGAGCATCTGCGGAGCGCAGTCGAAGGAGTGACTGATACAGCCTACGGTGGGGACAGGCGGCTGATACGTGTTGACTGTTCAGGACAGCCCCGCCGTGATGGTGGGATCAGACAAGCAAGAATACCTATGGGAGAAAGGGACTGCTCGACCGGCCTGTGATTCGTCAGCAGATAATCGAGGCGTTCGACCTTCACAACCGGCATGATCAAACCAAGGCCTTCCTGGTCATGCGAGAAGTCGTATACCACCGATTCGTCAGGAACGAGCCGTCCCGTCATGACGACTGTGATATCGACCGGCTCACCTCGCGCCAATCGATGTTCCAGCTCACTCCGCAGCGCCTCTGACGTCTTCGCCACAAGATCGCCAGACAGATCCTCATATTTGAAACGTACAAGGCCCCACCTCGTCGCGGTAAACCTGGGGCCGAGTACCACGCGAAAACCACCAGCCTCCGCATCGTGCCGAGACAATTCTCCGAACCAGAGAAAGCTGACCAGTTGTGTCAACGCGGGATTGCCTGCACGATTCGCATCTCGCTCACGGTTCAACCTGAACAGCCGCTCGTCATGCTCGGGATCGTGATGGCCCTGGCCATAGACCCTCGTCCAGTCAGGCGGGTCGCCATCCAGCGTATCAAGAAACTGTTCAATGGAAAGCGGATCGATCAGGAGATGAGACTCTGCTGGCAGGATGCGAGGAAGATCCTTCGGCGAAATTGTCAGGAGCGGGCTCGTACCGATACCTTCTTCTGCCCGTCCCTCCCCGATCGGCCCCATGATCAGGAAAAAAACGGCCATGACCGACAGCGCCCACATGGGATGATATCACTCCGTTGCGGCAGCGACTGCCTTCTCGAAACTCGCACGGAGGGCCGTGACCGACGGCTGTTCACCCGTCAACACGCCACATTCGATCAAGACCGCCAGCCGTGGCTGTGGGTCGATGCGGCGCAAGGCCTGGCCGGTGAATCCGCCGGACTCGATCACTTTCTGATAGGTCCCCAGCCACGAACCGGTCACGGCTCGCAGACCGGCATCGGTCGGTTTCATACGACCAAGCTTCACCTCTTCGAGCAATTTGGTGAGCGGGTCGGACTGAGAGATGATGCCAATCGCACGTTGCAGATTCTGCTCGCCTGATTCCATGGTCAATTGGTGGAACAGGAACCGGGGCCACGCGGGTCACCGCAACTTCCGCAAGAACCGCCCCCGTTACCCGGCAAGACCCAGCCATCCGTGCCCCCGACTCCGAACGAAGAAATTTGTTTCTCCAGCTTCGTCGTCTTGCACTTGGGGCAGGCAGCCGGCGTGGAACCATAGACCAACAGCTCGAACCGATGATTGCATTCGCCACAGACATATTCGAAGATAGGCATAAGTCATACTCCTTTATCTGAGGGGTATTATAAGATCGACCAGACCAGTTCGCAATCAGCGAGGACTTGTATGTATCAAGAAGAAAAAACCTTTACCTTTCGATTCAGCCTGGAGGCCTCCTTTCCCGACGACTATGAGGGCGACGAAGAGGCTCAGGCCTGGGTGCGGGAGTGGGAAGCGCGCATCAAGCCGGATCTGCTCAAGGTGCTCTTCGAATCGCTGCGCCAACACAAGGCTTGGCAGCCCCATGTGCGTAATCGCGGAAAATCCCCGGCCGATGAAATTGAAATCGTCCTGTCGCGGGACTTTTCCAAACCCCAAGGATTCAGCCTGTCGTGACCATGCCCCCTCCTCTGGGCCTGTACCTCCACATCCCCTTCTGCCGCCAGCGCTGCGACTTCTGCGCTTTCTACCTGGAAATCCATCGCGAGGAACGGGCTGACGCCTTTGTCCAATCCCTCTTGCATGAAATCGGGCTCTCGGCGCAGCAGCAGGTCTCTGTGGGGCGTCCTATCCAATCCGTCTATCTTGGGGGGGGTACACCGACGGTTCTGACCGTGGCTCAACTCATCGCCATCCTGTCCGAGATTCGGAACCGATTCAACCTCACCCCAGACTGTGAAGTCACCGTGGAAGGCCACCCCTCGACGATCTCCGAGCAAGACCTTGTTCAACTCCGTCAGGCCGGTGTGACCCGCCTGAGCTTCGGTGCAGAATCGATGGAGGATGGAGACCTTCTCAGAATCGGTCGGCCAGGCGTTGTCAGTGAAACTGTCACAGCCATGGCGAAGGC